>CAMYAU010000001.1 GCA_947253735.1 uncultured Varibaculum sp.
TCTTTATGGAGTCCACCTTCCTGGGTCTGTGGATCTTCGGCTGGGGTCGGCTATCCAAGAAAGCCCACCTCACCTGCGTTTGGCTGGTGTGCGTTGGGGTAAACACTTCGGCCCTGTGGATTATCGGGGCAAACTCCTGGATGCAACACCCCGTAGGGGCAACCTTTGATCCGGCAACCGGTCGTGCACAGTTGGACGGCCTGACTGGCTTCTTCCAGGTACTGCTCAACCCAGTTCTATGGGCAGCCTACACCCACGTTCTAACTACTTCTTGGCTACTAGTTGGCACCTTTGTAGCCGGTATTGCCATCTGGTGGATGGTTCGCTCGGCCAATGCCGGAGCCGAAACCGAGGCTCGGGATATCTGGCGTCCGATTGCCCGCTTCGGCATGATGGTCATGATTGTTGGCGGTTTGCTAACCGCGGTCACCGGACACGTTCAAGGACAGCTAGTTGCCGAACATCAGCCTGCCAAGATGGCGGCTGCCGAGGCTCTTTGTGATACTCCGCAAGCCGGTGAGGGCGCTCCCTTTACCATTGCGGCTTTCGGACCGCTCAACGCTAAGTGCGACGAAATCTCCAAGATTGGCGAGGTTCCCGGGGTTTACTCCTTCATGGCTACCAACTCCTTTACCGGTAAGGTTGAGGGGCTAAATAACGTAAACCATGACTACGGCAAGCTCTTCTCTGACAAACTTGCTAACCGCGGGTACGATATGCACTCGCAACCGGTTGACCTTAGCCCGAATATCATGCTCACCTTCTGGAGCTTCCGCCTGATGATGATCTTCGGAATCTTCTCCGCGATCTTGGCCATTTGGGGTCTGCTTGCTACTAAGGGCGGCAAGATTTCCAAGTCCACTGGTTTGGGTAAGTTTGCCATTTGGTGTTTGCCGATGCCGTATCTAGCCACCAGCTTCGGCTGGCTATTTACCGAATGGGGCCGCCAGCCCTTCATCGTGCACCCAGTCGATATGAAAGTTGATGGTTCCTCGGTATTCATGCTCACCGAGCATGGACTCTCGTTCGCGGTTCCCGCCTGGCAGGTACTGGTTACCATGCTAGGTTTCACGCTAATCTACCTGGCACTAGGCATTGTCTGGTTCCTCTTGATTAAGCGTTACGTTAAGGAAGGTATCCACGTCACCGCCAATGAAAAGGCCGTGCACGGCGAGGATGCTGGCAAGAACCTAAGCTTTGCTTACTAGGTCAGATAGGAGATCAAAGAGATGACTATTCTACAAGTTATTTGGTTCATCCTGATCGCCGTCCTATGGACCGGCTATCTGGTATTAGAAGGGTTCGGTGTAGGCGCCGGCATGGTAATGCCGCTGGTAGCAAAGACCGACCGGGAACGCTCACAGGTACAAAAAACCTATGGCCCAGTTTGGGACGGTAACGAGGTTTGGCTACTGACCGCTGGAGGCGCAACTTTTGCTGCCTTCCCGGAATGGTACGCCACCATGTTCTCAGGAATGTACCTAGCACTATTCCTAATCCTGTTCTGCCTAATCATCCGTATCTGCGCGATTGAGTGGCGCACCAAGGTGTCTTCCGCTGCTTGGCGGGGCCGCTGGGATGGCTGGCAGACTGGCGTTGCCTGGCTAGTCCCGATTCTGTTCGGGGTAGCTTTCGCCAACCTGGTTCAGGGTATGAACATTGCCATTACCCAGTACAACACTCCGGGTGATGCCTTAGCAGGTGCCCCTGACTTGTCCAAACACGTACACAACTTCACTTCTCAGGGTGCTCCCCTAGGTAGCGTATTCCTATCGCTGCTGACCCCCTACACCATTGCAGGAGGGGTCATGTTAGCACTGGTATTTGCTACTCAGGGTTTGGCTTTCCTCTCTTTGCGCACCACTGGTGAAGTTCAAAACAGAGCCAAGAACTTGCTCGGAAAGTTCGCGATTGCGGACACCGTGCTAGTAGCCGTGGCTGCACTTTGGGGACAGTTCCTATACGACTGCCAACCCTTGGCTTGGATCCCGCTGGTCATCGCTGCCCTCGCATTTGTCGCCACAGTTTTGATGGCACTTCGAGGTTCTGAATGGGGTGCATTGCTCGCCCACTCCGTCGGAATCGCCGGGGCCGTAGCTTGGATCTTTAGTGCGATGGCACCCAATGCGATGAAATCTGCCCTCGATCCGAAGTTCTCGCTGACGATCTGGGATGCATCTTCCTCGCAGTCAACTTTGGCGATTATGCTAGTGATAGCGCTGGTAGTAGTCCCCATTGTTTTGGCTTACACCGTCTGGAGCTACACGCGGATGCCGCTGAAGATTACGCTAGAGGAACTCGATGAAAACCCGGGCTTGCCTTGGGACAAGATTCGTCAGGGTGCTTCTTTCCTCGCGGAAAGCTAAGAAAATAATCGGCACCTATCAGGTAATTTCCTACTAGATGCCAGTAATAAAACTAAATAAATAGTGTTGGCCTTGGCTATCTAGCCAAGGCCAACACTATTTTTACCCCCCCCCAGGGACTATTGCTCCCACCTACCGGAAACAGATGTTACCGACACCCCGGACCCGGAATGAGCGCGGGAGGGGGATTTCATCCGAGTGGGTGCGGTGTTACCGAACTGGGGTAGAAAAAGATGCGAGAGGGGGCTTGAGCCGAGCGAAGCAAGGCTCACCGGGGTCCCCCGAGCGCTTTTTTCACCCAGACCTGGAATGAGCGTGGGAGAAGAAATCCATCTCCCGCGCTTAGTAACTAACTAGGGTTGCGCGTTTAGAGTTTTCAGGTTCCTGTGGGAAAATAGTCCCATTAATTGCACGGAGGATACTTGCTTTGAAACCACTTGATCCGAAACTGCTGAAATATGCCCGGTCTGCGCGTATAGCTATCGCCATTACCGCAGTTACTGGCATTCTGCAAGCAGCTCTAGTTATCGCCCAATGCTTCCTGATATCCGCCCTGATTTCTCCAGTCATATCGTTAAGACAGACTTGGGATCAGGTTGCTCACTATGCTTTTTGGCTAGCGATCGTATCGCTGGCGCGAGTGGCGCTGACCTATTTTCGTTCTAAACATCAGCACAAAGCAGCCAAGAAAGCGATTCGAGAACTGCGCGGCCAGGTGCTAGCTCACTGTTTGAAACTGGGACCGCGCTGGCTGGCACGAAAAGGTACCGACACAGTCACCTTAGCTACCCGGGGGCTGGAAAAACTGGGGCCCTATTTTGTTGACTACATTCCCCAATTGGTATTAGCGGTTACGGTTACTCCCCTAGTGTTGGTGGTAATGGCAGTTATGGATTTCTGGTCGGCACTAGTAGCCATTATTACTATCCCCTTAATTCCCATATTCATGGTGATTATCGGGCTCATGACCCAAGCTGCTTCAGATCGCCGCTTAGCTACTATGCAGCATTTGGGGAGGCAATTACTCGATTTAATTGCCGGTTTAGCTACTTTAAAGAGTCTCGGACGACATCGTGGGCCAGAAAAGCAGATTTCATCAATTGGGAAAACCTATACCCAAACTACGATGGCTACTTTACGGATAGCCTTTCTATCGGGGGCGGTTCTGGAGTTTATTTCTATTCTTTCGGTGGCAATCGTAGCAGTTACGGTGGGGTTACGGATGGTAGCTGGCGGCCTAGACCTCTATACCGGGCTAATCGCGATTATGCTGGCTCCCGAGGTATATACCCCGGTACGGGAAGTCGGTAAGCATTTCCATGCCTCCGCCGATGGGCTTTCAGCTTCCCAATCCGCCTTTGAAATCTTGGAAACTCCCCCAGTTACCGGTGGCGATAAACCGGCACCTAACCTGGAAGAAACCACTATTACTATTCAGGATCTGGGGATGCGTTCACGCGGAGCTTGGGCACCCAACGCCGTTAACCTGGTGATTAAGCCAGGTACTATCACCGCCTTGGTAGGGAAATCTGGAGAGGGAAAGACTACTACAGTCATGGCCCTGTTAAAACAGCTCGCTTGTGACCGTGGCACTATTACCCTCACCGACGCTTCCGGTAAAAACCTGGATTTAGACGAAGTTTCCCCAGATTCATGGTGGGAACAAACCTCGTGGCTCCCACAAATGCCGCTGCTACTACCAGGTACTTTGGCAGAAAATATCGCCGAAAGCCCCGAGCATCTGGCAGAACTGTTCCCACAGGGGGAAGCCAGCGAGCAGGTACTAAAAGCGGCTAATCTTGCTGGATTTACCGCGGTACTATCCCAGTTACCCGACGGGTGGAACACTTTCTTACGCGCTGGCGGAGAAGGCCTATCAGTTGGCCAACGCCAGCGCCTCGCCCTAGTACGTGCCCTGCTATCCACGAAACAACTAATCGCCCTCGATGAGCCTTCTGCTCATCTAGATGCCCATTTGGTAGCGCAGGTGGTGCAAGTTATCCAACAGTTAAAAGCCGCGGGGAAAACCGTGCTTCTGATTGCCCATCGCCAGGAACTTGCCCAGCTAGCTGACGAGATCGTGCGAATCTCTTCCCTTCCTTTTACTAGCGAAGAAAAGGAAAAATATCGTGATAGTCAGCTGCAAGCAGCGATAGCTAGCGAAGTAGAGATACCCGAATTCTTAGGCTCGACGCGGGGGTTGGAATAGCATGAAAACTTGGTTTATTACCCGTGAGGAAAGCCAGGCACTTAAGCGAGCAATAAAACTGTTGGATTTGAGACCTGGCACATTGTTACTAGCCTGTTTCCTGGGAGCTGCGGGACTGGGTGCTTCGATTGCCCTGGGCGCTACCTCCGCCTGGTTGATTGCGCGCGCCTCCCAAATGCCACCCGTCCTCTATCTAGAGGTAGCGGTAGTTTCCGTGCGACTCTTTGGAATTTCCAAGGCTGTGTTCCGTTACCTAGAACGCTTGGCCTCCCATCAGCTGGGAGTTTCCGGGATGACCACTTTGCGCACGAATCTTTATAAGACTCTTTCTCTTTCCGATAACGCTCGGATCGCTAGCCTACGCCGGGGAGATATTCTCGACCGGATGGGAACCGACGTCGATAATATCGGCGATTTCGTGGTAAAAAGCCTCCTGCCTGCCATGGTGGCCAGTATCGTGGGGATCATTACCGTCATTGGGATTTCCCTCGTTGACTGGCGTGCCGGTCTATTTCTAACTCTGGGATTACTGTTATCAGGGCTAGTAGGTCCGCTATTCACTATCCGTTCCACCCGGATTGCCCAACGCCGAGAAACTGATAGCCGCGCCCACATCTCGGAAGTAGCGATGACCATTGTTGATGGCGCAGCTCAAATCACGGTTGATGGGCAAACCCAGCAGGTTCTTTCGGGGCTATCTGATCTGGAAGATCAGCTTTATGACGCTAAAGATGCCACCGCAAAACCGGCGGCTTGGGCAGCGGCTATCGACGTGTTCGGTATGTTGATGTCGGTGATTATGGCTGCCTATTTTGGGATTTTAGCGGTAAATAATCAGTCGATCCCCGAGGTAATGCTAGCGGTGCTAGCACTTACTCCGCTTGCAGCTTTCGAGGGGACTGCCCAGTTAGGGAAGGCCGCCCAACAGCTAGTAATCTCCGCGACTTCAGCGGTGCGGATTATGAATATGCTGCCAGTAGAAGCACAGGTTAAGACAGAAGAAGCGGAAGAGGATTACGCGGATTCTTTCTCCCGTCCTACCGGCCCGAGCGTTCTAGAGGCCAAAGACCTCGCTATCGGGTGGCCTGGTGGCCCGGTGGTGGCAGAGGGGATTAATCTACGTTTGGCTCCTGGGGATCACCTGGCAATCGTGGGCCAGTCTGGTATCGGAAAAACTACCTTGCTCTACACCTTAGCTGGCCTGCTCAAACCGGTTTCTGGCAGTGTAAAGATTGACGGTGTAGATATTTGCTCTCTCCCACGTCTGCAGGCTGCAGCTAGTTTCGTGATCACTCCCGAGGACGCCCATATTTTTGAGACCACCATTTTGGAAAACTTGCGCGTCGCTAATGGAAAACTTTCAGTTTCTGAGGGCGAAAAATTACTGCGAGAAGCTGGTTTAGGTGACTGGCTTGCTTCCCTGCCTGAGGGGATAGAAACCGAGTTGGGTTCAGGAGCAACCACTATTTCTGGTGGAGAACGTCGCCGTATCCTGCTGGCCCGAGCCCTAGCAGCTAAGGCACCACTTTTGGCGCTCGATGAACCGGGTGAACATTTGGACCCCGAAACCGCTGATGCTCTGCTCCGAGATCTACTAAACGCCGGCAGGGAAGAACATAAGCGGGGAGTCATTTTAGTTACCCACCGCCTCACCCCCCTTGACCAGGCAGATCAGGTATTTATCTTGGATAAACCCCATGCACGTCCTGACGAACCAGCTACTTTTGTAGCGCAGGGAACCCATGCGGAGCTGCTGGAAAATCACCAGGGATATGCCTGGAGCCTACGACAGGAGCAAGTCGATGTCTTTTGAGAACCTGCCTACATCTACACCTCCCATGCATCCGGTATCCAACGATACTGATACAGATTTAGCCGCTCAGGCAGATACCTCTATGGGGTTAAACCCCGATTCGGGTGATCGCTCTCCCCTCCCCGAAGATAGCACCCGCTTGATTTCTTCAGTGCTGCAGCTGATGGGGAACCTGGAACAGGATAAAGTATTGCAGGCTTTCGTAGATCAAGCCTGCGCAGTCACTTCTTCTCCCTATGGGGCATTATCGATCCTGGGCTCGCGGGGAGAAACTAGTGCTTTTTATATTCATGGGTTAAGCGCTCGCCAGCGAGATGCTCTGGGGAGCCCCCCGATCGGTCGGGGCATAATCGGGGATATCCCGGTGGATAGCGGCGTTATTTCTAATAACCTACGCTCTGATCCTCGTTTCACCGGCTACCCACCCTCACACCCGGAAATGACCTCGTTTTTGGGGGTACCGCTGCGTATCCACGAACAAGTTTATGGTCGTCTTTATCTGTGTAACCGTCCCGGTGGCTACAGCGAACAAGACCTCGCTTTCGTATCCGGATTGGCGATTCTTGCGGCGGTGGCAGTAGAGAACTCGCGCCTTTACGAGGTTTCGCGTTCACGCGAACGCTGGACCCGGGTATCACAACAGCTCACCACGATTTTATTAGAGGGAACCGAGGAAGAGGACGCGCTGCAGTTCATCGCAAAATCAGTACGAGAAGTAGCTGATGCTGATACTGCCCTACTCATCCTGCCTTCAGTGGGCGATTCCTGGGTATGTGAAATCGCCTCGGGACATGGAGCCGAGGATCTAATCGGAGTTCCTTTCCCTCCTCATGGGAGGGCGCGCACGGTACTGGCAGAGGGTCAAGGTCTACTTGTTGATTCTCTGGAGCGTGCAACTACTCTCCGAGTGAGGGAGTTATCCCACTTTGGTGCCGCGCTCTACGCTCCCCTGTTGGCCGGTTCTCACGCCATCGGAGTTTTGTTGCTGCTACGCCTACCGGGAAAACCCGAGTTCGATCCGGCTGTGCTCGAAATGGCGGAACAGGTAGCTACCCAGGCAGCTCTGGCTTTGGAGATTGCGGGTGCCAAGCATGCTGCAAATATTGCAACTTTGCTAGATGAACGCGCAAAGATTGGGGAAGATCTCCATGACCTGGCAATTCAGCAGCTGTTCGCAACCGGTATGCAATTGGAACGTATCCGTGCGGCCTTCGCTAGTGGCGCTAACCTAGATTCGGCACGTGCAGAATCACTTATGCAAGATGCGCTTGCTAGCGTTGATGACTCGGTTAAACAGATCCGCGCCATTGTACATAACCTGCGAGAACCCGATGCTGCAGTTGATTTAGTTGAACGTCTTCGCCGGGAAGCTTCTCTGGCTCGCCGCCTACTGGGATTTGCGCCCTCTTTTGTATTAGATATTGACGGTGAAACCCTGTCTGCCGCTGATCCCGCCCATGAAGAACTTTTGATTGAAGAAACTGACCAAAGGGTAGGGCGCGATATCTCTGATGATGTAGTCGCGGTAGTACGGGAAGCCCTGTCTAATACTGCTCGACATGCGGGAGCGTCCTCCGCCCAGGTAGTGGTAAGTATTAGTGGCATGGGTACCAACGGATCGGTGCGAGTGGTAGTAACCGATGATGGACATGGACTTGATCCTACGGTGACTAGACGCTCTGGCCTGGATAATTTAAAAAGCCGTGCCCGCCGCCACGGCGGAATCTGTTTTACCCAGCCAGCTTCCCCACACGGACTGCGAGTAATCTGGGAAGTGCCCCTGGGATAGGGACATTTCCCACTAGATTAGAGACTTTAGAGACCGACTGATTTAGCGACCTCGGAAAGTTTTTCCGCGCTACGGGTTAGCGCATCGCGTTCGTCAAGAGTGATAGGCGGATCCAAGACTCGCCCTACCCCAGAAGCTCCTACCAAGGTGGGTGCCGCCATGCATACTCCGGAAATTCCGTTCCAGTTATCGAGCAGTGACGATACCGTCAATACCCGGTCTTCATCGCGCATAACCGCAGAAATAATATTGGTAACGGAGAGGCCGATGGCAAAGTTAGTTACCCCTTTGCCTTCAATAATCCGGTAGGCTGATTCGACTACATCTTTCGAGATACGCTTTTTCAGCTTGTCGTCGAAGATTCCACCATTAACGGTGGCTCCCCAGCGCGAAAGCGGCACGTTTCCGATCTCGGCACTGGACCACAGGGGTACCTCGGAGTCACCGTGTTCACCAGCGATATAGGCGTGAATATTTTGGACCGCTACCCCGGTCTCTTGGGAAATCAGGTACCGCATCCGGGAAGTGTCCAGCACAGTACCGGAGCCAAATACCTTGTGAGAAGGCAAACCACTCATTTTCAAAGCCATATAGGTAGCAATATCAACCGGGTTAGAAACTAAAATATAGATCGCGTCCGGTGCTACATTCAGCACCTTAGGCAAAATCGAATTCATAATGTTCACCATCGCCTGCACCATATCGAGGCGGGACTGCCCGGGTTTTTGCTGAGGACCGGCGGTTATCACGATTACATCGGAGTCGCGAAGCACTTCCACATCATCAGAACCAGAGATTGATGCCGCGGGGGTGAACTGAATCCCGTGCGCCAGATCTAATGCCTCTGCCTCTACTTTGGCTTTATTAATATCGAAAAGGGCAATTTCGCGCGCCGCGCCTTTAATTTGGCAGGCATAGGCCAGAGCGGTTCCTACGAATCCGGCGCCTACAATCCCGACTTTGGAGCGACGGGTAAGCATTGACGCGGGATAGAGGGAATTGGCACGTTCTTTGGACATATTTTCTCCTTGAGGCGAAAAACTGACTTTCACCTTTGATTTTACCTTGTCTAACCATTCATGGAGGTGAACAACGGCCTACACATCTAGGTGATTTTGGATGCTTTATCTCTCTATATAGTTTTCCCGTATTTGTTTACGTATTTTCTAATAGACGTTTTAAGGCCCCCAGAACTACCTGGTAATCTGTGGTTCTCCAAAAAGGCGGGAGGGTTTTTAACAGGTAGTTGGCATAACGGGCACTAACTAGGCGCTGATCAAGCACCGCCACTACCCCTTTGTCACTGCGAGCACGAATCAAGCGACCGGCTCCTTGCGCCAACAGTAGGGCGGCATGAGACAGAGATACCTCTGCGAATCCGCTACGTCCTTGTGCCTCAGCGGCACGGGTGCGAGCGGAAATATAGGGGTCATTGGGGCGAGGGAAAGGTATCCGATCGATGAGGACGAGGCGGCATTTATCGCCAGGTAAATCTACTCCTTGCCAAAGAGAAAGAGTGCCGAATAGGCAGGAATGTTGACTGTCCGAAAAGTCTGATATCAGTTGACCTATCGGTGCTTCCCCCTGTAAAAACACGTGCAAGTCACTTTCTTCCTCGAAATACTCGGCGGCTTGTTCTGCAGCTTTATAGGAAGAAAACAGCCCCAATACCCCGCCTCCGGCAGCTTCAGCCAGCTGACGGGCTCTTTCCAAGGTGGATTCACTCAAGCCAGATTTACCTGGACGAGGCAAATCTGCGGCCACATATAAAATCCCTTGCTGCGGATAGTCAAAGGGACTGCCCAGATCGCTACCTTGCCAAGTGTTTTTATCTCGAAGACCTAAACGATTCGCAATCGCCTCAAAAGATCCGCCTAGCTGCATAGTTGCCGAGGTTAGTACACAGGAGCGTCCTTTAAATAACCGGGCGTAAAGATCCCCACCCACATCTAGAGGACCGCAGTAAAGACGGCGATTGCCGGACTTTTCTTCTGTGATCCAGGCGGCTGATTTTTCCGGATTAAAAGCGGCAATAATCTCGCAAGCATCTAAAGCTTCTTCGATTTGGGCAAGGACGATACGTTGTTTCACCCGATTATCGTCATCTTTTGCGCTGTTTGTAACCTCTCCCGCAATATCAGATAGCTCAATTTGTAGAGCGGTCAAGGTAGTTTCTAGGTCTTTAGGCAGCGCGGTAAGTTCCTCCTCAGGCAGCTTCTCTATAACTTTCGTAAAAGTCTTGGCCACCTGTTCCAGGGCAGTGACCGGCAGATTAAAATGTCTACCTACCCCGCGCACTACTTTTTCTATGGTGCCGCCAGCGAGGCTTACGCAGGCTTGGGAGCGGGCGCGGGAGGGTAGTTCGTGGGCTTCATCTACGATTAGCAGGTCGAACTCGGGAAGCAACTCCGCGCTAGTGAGCGCCTCGATGGACAGCAAAGCATGGTTAGTGACGATAATGTCGGCGTCCTGGGCTTTCAGGCGCGCATCTCGGGGAAAACAATCCGTAAAGAACCGGCAGGTTTTCCCTTGGCATTGGTTAGGGGTGATCGAAGCTTGCTGCCAGGCGGATAAGGATACTCCGCGTTCCAGTTCGTCCCGGTCACCACTTTCGGTTTCCTCTGCCCATTCCCGCAGGCGCTGCAACTGTTTACCGATATTGCTGGGGGAATACTCGGTGGCCTCATAACTGGGAAACAGCCCTTCGATTTCTTCTGGAGCCGCTAATTTCCAGCGACACACATAGTTCGACCAGCCTTTTAATACCGCAACCGTGGGAGGGGGAAAACCTAGTTCGCGGCAGGCACTGACAACGGTGGGAATATCACAGGTCAGTAATTGGCGTTGCAAAGCCAAGGTGGCAGTAGAGATTACCACTCTCTGTCCGTGTTCAATTGCCTGTTGAAACGCTGCAGCCAGATAGGCGAGAGATTTTCCAGTGCCGGTTCCCGCACCCACCAATTGGGTACCCGGCAGAGAAAAAGAGCGGGCAACCAGGTTACACATTTGTACCTGTTCCGCGCGTTCACTGCCTCCAATCTGTTTAATACAGGTGCTGAGGATTTTGCGCGCACTCCTAGCGTCTTGACTACCCCCGCCTTTAGCTTTATCTGAGGTCGCTACCGGTGGGGATGATTCCGGACTGCCCATCTACTTTGCCACCTCAAGTATGGCTTGTGCGAGGGCGGGACCAGCTCGTCCTACCACGTGGGTACCGTTCTCTAAGTATTCAATTTTGTCAACGATGCCTTCCTCGTGCATCCTCGCTACCAGCGCAGATTGTTCATAGGGGATCACGTAATCTATGGGTTTAGCCGGAGTTGGCAAGGCATTCGCAATTGCCTCCCGTAGCTGATCTAATCCCTGCCTGGTGCGGGTAGATAGCGGAATCCCTCCCTCAATCACAGATTGCAATGTCCGTATGCGCAGCGCATCTACCAGGTCTACTTTATTGAGGACGATAACTTCGGGAATTTGGGAAACATTAGGCAAATCACCTAGCACTTCATGCACGGTTTCTACCTGTTGAACGGGGTTGTGGTGACTAGCGTCAACCACGTGCACGATTACATCGGCGTATTCGACTTCTTCCAGGGTGGATCGGAAAGCCTCCACCAGTTCGTGGGGAAGTTCATCAATAAACCCCACAGTGTCAGACAAAGTGTAGGCTCGCCCATCGGGAGTTTCGGTTTGCCGCACTGTGGGATCCAGGGTGGCGAATAGGGCGTCTTGTACCATCACATCCGCATCTACCAGCGCATTTAACAGAGAAGATTTTCCGGCATTAGTGTATCCCACGATTACTACCGAGGCTAGGTAACTGTTAATACGCCCTTCCCGTTTAGTGTCGCGACTTTTCTTCATCTGTTTTATTTCTCGCCGCAGTTTCGCGATTCTTTTAGTGATTCGGCGGCGGTCAGTTTCCAGTTTAGTTTCGCCCGGGCCTCGCGATCCGATACCGGCTCCCCCCGATACTCGTCCGCCGGCTTGGCGTGACATTGACTGTCCCCAGCCCCGTAGGCGAGGGAGTAGGTATTGCAGTTGCGCCAGTTCCACTTGGGCCTTGCCTTCCCTGGAGGAGGCGTGTTGGGCAAAGATATCGAGGATGACGGCGGTGCGGTCAACGACTTTCACTTTGACTTGGTCTTCAAGTCCGCGCCGTTGAGAGGGTTGCAGCTGGGCGTTTACGATCACGGTATCCGCTTCGAGTACCGCCACCTGTTCGGATAACTGTTTGGCTTTCCCTCGTCCTACGAAGGTTGCGGCATCGGGGGCGCTGCGACGCTGCAATGCTGCTCCTACTATCTCGGCCCCTGCAGTTTGGGCGAGCGCCGCCAGCTCCGAAAGGGACTGCTGGGCACCAGCGCGATCCGAATCGTAGATACCTACGAGAAAAACTTTTTCTAGCTGTACCCGCCGATACTCAACCTCAGAAATATCAAGATCAGAGGCATTCGTGCGCTGAAATTCTTCGCGCAATTTTCGCGAGAAATCCCCGCCATGGGAACTTTGTTTCGTCAGGGCAGTACTGGACCAATCCAGCAGTTCTAAGCCCTCGTTGGGGGTGTTTATGTCCGGATAGTCTCGCGGGGATTTTTTGGGAGAAAATCCGAGGATGGAATCTGCGTCATCCCGGTTTAGGCTACGGTGACGCACTCGGCGCACCAGTTCGTAGGCTCTATCCAGGTCTTGTTTACTAACTTCCGTTTCCGCAGGTATTTCCGCCGCCTCCCTTGTGTTTTCGACTTATTTCATTTTCCCATGACCCCGCGTTAGCTGCAAAAGCCACGCAGGATGCGTTGGCGGATGAAATCTTTCGGAGGACCTACCGGAACAGGTTCGACATATCTCACAGCCCGAGAAGTTTGTTTCTTCCGCACGATTAGGTATTCTTTAACAGGTCTAGGGCCTATAGCTCAGTTGGTTAGAGCGTCACGTTTACACCGTGGATGTCGGGGGTTCGAGTCCCTCTGGGCCCACCGTGACGAACCCGAACGGCAAGCAAGTTTACTTGCTTGTTAGTGAGGGCGAGGAAACGGCGCGCAACACGAAGTGTTGCAAGCACAATGAGGAACCCGAACGGCACGAAAACCGTTCGGGTTTTCGTATTAGTGAGGGTGAGAAAGTTCTATGTAATCCTTGCAGGATTTAATATCACTTTATGTATTACAGGCGGATACCGTTATTTTCTTCGCTGACGCTTACCGTGTTGATCGGCGGGTTATGGTGGTATGCCTGGGAGTCCACCGCTTCCACCCCCACTTGGGTGCCGGCTAACGTGCTAGTTATCGCATTCCTGATTGCAACTATCGGGATGGCCTGTGCGAGCAAAACTACCGCTTCCAAGGGCGCAAAAATTACTTACCTGACCGGAACGACGCTGTTCCTTGCGGGATTCGCGTCCTTTTATGTATTCTCCCAACCTACCACTATAAACATTTTTGGGTTTATAGCGGTTGCTGCGGGTTTAATAGCCGCAAATCTAGCCGCGGGTTACCTTTACCGGGACGATCCTCGGCAAAAGTAAATATTTCGCTGCTTAGCGGCCGCGGGTTACTACTTTTGTACCCGCCCATTGGGGGGAGACCACATCCGAGGTGGTGGGATTCATACCCGCCGTTTTCGCGGCTTCTTCGATTAGACGCGGGTCAACGGCCCCAGGATCGGAGGCGATCGGGCTGAGTACCCAGATGACTCCCCCCTCATCCATATTGCCCATCGCGTCCATCAAGGCATCAGAGAGATCATCTACGCTACCGTCATCGTCGCGCCACCAAACCAGGGCACCATCGGTCATCGCGGTGAAATCTTCATCTTGGAGATCGTCATCAATTTGATCCATTATGGCTTGGCGAAGATCTTCGTCGACGTCCTCATCCCAACCAAATTCTTGAATGACTTGTTCTTTCTTAAACCCCATCTCCGAAACGGATAGGGAACTTTCATGCCTTTCGCGCGTGGTTTCCACGTTCTCTAAGTTACATGATGAAAGGCATCTGAGGAAACGCGGACGCAGACATTGAGATGATTACTCCCTCTTTTTATCACTTTCTGTTATTCTGCCTCTTTCTCTATCCCCCTCTAATTTCATATCCCCTGTTGGAAGAGGGGTTATCGACGTTTGGGTAGTACGTGAAGAAGATTTTCGGGATGATCACTTTTTCTTGCGCTTCTTCTGGCTTCCTTAAATCTGCTCGTTACCGGTGGCCAAACTAGAGAAAATAGATGAGAATCGAAATGTATGGTCTTTTTGGTTGGAGGAGCAACAAAACCTATGAGCGAAAATAAGGCATCACTGGATTCTGTACACCAGTTAGCTACTGCCCTACCCGATCCGGATCCCCAAGAAACCCGTGAGTGGCTGGATTCTTTGGATGATTTGATTAAAGAGCGCGGTCCGGAGCGTACTCGCGATATTTTACTGCGGATGCTTTCAGAAGCTGGTGAACAAAATGTGGCGGTGCCGGCTAATCTGAATACGCCTTTTACTAACACGATTAAGCCGCATGATGAACCAGCTTTCCCTGGCGATGAGCGTATCGAGCGGGATTATCGCCGCTGGATGCGTTGGAATGCGGCGGTGCAGGTTACTCGCGCACAACGTCAAGGAATTCATGTAGGGGGCCATATTTCTTCCTACGCCTCGATCTCCACTCTTTACGAGGTGGGATTTAACCATTTCTTCCGAGGTAAGTCGCACCCGAGTGGGGGTGACCATATTTTCTTCCAGGGTCATTCCTCCCCTGGTATTTATGCTCGCGCATTTTTAGAGGGCCGACTATCTGAGGAAGATATGGATGGTTTCCGTCAGGAGCTATCGCAAGCGCCGCATGGTCTACCTTCTTATCCGCATCCGCGGCATCTACCCGAGTTTTGGGAATACCCCACCGTGTCGATGGGGCTAGGGCCTGCCGAGGCGATCACTCAGGCTTGGTTTGATACTTACCTAACTAACCGGGGAATCAAAGACTGCTCAGACCAGCACACTTGGGCTTTCCTGGGTGATGGGGAGATGGATGAACCGGAATCGCGGGGTTTGTTACAGCTGGCGGGACAGCAAAAGCTGGACAACCTTACTTTTGTGGTGAACTGCAATCTGCAGCGCCTGGATGGCCCAGTGCGCGGTAATGGACAGATCATTCAGGAACTAGAGTCTTTCTTCCGAGGCGCCGGGTGGAACGTTATCAAAGTGATCTGGGGGCGCGGCTGGGATCGTTTACTGGCGAAAGATAACGACCATGCGCTGTTGAAAGTTATGACCGAATGCCTGGATGGTGACTACCAGACTTTCAAAGCCAATGATGGCGCTTACGTGCGCAAGCATTTCTTTGGCCGGGATCCGCGCACTGCAAAGATGGTGGAGGACTGGACCGACGAGGAGATTTGGGATTTGCGGCGGGGCGGTCACGATTACCGGAAGGTTTACGCTGCCTATCACGCGGCCGTGTCTCATAAGGGACAGCCGACCGTTATCTTGGCACACACTATTAAGGGATATGCGCTGGGTGAGACTTTCGCGGGACGCAACTCCACTCACCAGATGAAGAAACTTACCTTGAAAGATTTGAAGGCACTCCGCGACCGGCTGCACATTCCGATTACTGATGAGGAGCTAGAGAAAGATCCGCAGCTACCTCCCTATTACCGTCCTCCACAGGATCATCCTTCGCTGCAATATATGTTTGAACGCCGCGAAAAGTTGGGCGGATTCTTGCCTTCGCGTCCTAAAGAACGTAATCAGATGCAGCTTTCCCTGCCAGAGGATTCCGTCTATGACGTCCTCAAAGGGGGTTCCGGTAAACAGAAGGTTGCCACCACGATGGCGCTGGTGCGCCTAATGAAAGAGTTCTTGAAAGACGAAGAGTTTGGCAAGCGGATCGTACCGATTGTGCCCGATGAGGCGCGTACTTTCGGGATGGACTCGATGTTCCCCTCGGCGAAGATCTATAACACCCTGGGTATGAATTACACGGCGGTGGACAAGGATTTGATGCTGCATTATGCCGAGGGCAAAGATGGACAGATTCTGCACCCCGGAATTAATGAGGCGGGAGCGGCCGCCGCTTTCCAAGTGGCGGGTACTTCCTATATGTCTAATGGGGCACCCACGATCCCGTTCTACCTGTTCTATTCGATGTTTGGTTTCCAGAGGACGGGCGACCAATTCTGGGCGGCCGGAGACCAGCTGGCCCGGGGCTTCGTGATTGGCGGCACCGCGGGACGGACTACCTTGACCGGT
This sequence comes from uncultured Varibaculum sp., assembly GCA_947253735.1. Classification (GTDB taxonomy): domain Bacteria; phylum Actinomycetota; class Actinomycetes; order Actinomycetales; family Actinomycetaceae; genus Varibaculum. The sequence continues at coordinate 16,417 of CAMYAU010000001.1, forward strand.
GAGGGTCTGCAACACGCTGATGGGCACTCCCCGATCATTGCCGCCACTAACCCGGCATTTGTACAGTATGATCCGGCTTATGCCTACGAGCTGCGGCATATTATTCGCGATGGTCTGCAGCGGATGTATGGGGATGGCTCTGATGGGCGTGAGCAGAACGTCATGTACTATTTGACGGTTTATAACGAGGCCATTCAGCAACCGGCAGAGCCCGAAGGGGTAGATGTTGAGGGAATTTTGCGCGGCATGTACGCCCTGACTGGTCACTATGAAACTGGCGGACCCAAGGTGGAACTCCTGGCCTCGGGGATTTCGGTTCCTTGGGCGCTGCAGGCGCAAAAACTTTTGATGCAGGATTGGGGGGTGGACGCTGCCGTTTGGTCGGTGACCAGCTGGCATGAGCTGCGCCGCAACGGTATGGATTGCGATCGCCACAACCTGATTCACGCCGATGAAGAATACCGCCTGCCGTATATTACTCAGCGGCTGCGTAATGCTACCGGGCCAGTGATCGCGACTTCGGATTATGACCATCTGGTTCCCGATATGATTCGCCCCTGGGTGCCGGGACGCTATAAGGTGCTCGGCGCTTCTGACTTCGGGTATTCCGATACCCGTGCCGCCGCGCGCCGCCACTTCTTGATTGACGCGGAATCCCTGGTAGTTCAAGCCTTGGAGGCTTTGAATGAGGACGGGGTTCTGCAGGATCGCTCGGTGGTCACCCAGGCATTAAATCGCTATGACCTGCTAAATCCGAATGCTGGTTCTTCTGGCGAACAGTAAACCTGATACCACTTATATTAGGGGGGTGCGCCCATTGGGAAATGAGCGCACCCCCCTACTTTTTACTATTTTGCCGCCCTGGACCCCCGGCTTTCTGGGACATATCCATAGTTTCCGATATGGAGTAGCACAGTCCACCTAGTTCTCGCACTAAGTAGATGTGGGCTAGGTGTGGGAGGATGACGCTATGGGAAAAGCTGAAGTTTCCGCGAGTACGCTTAAACGGGTTTCGCAGATGGAGGCGGCGCTGGTGCGCCTCAATGATGCGATTGCAACTGTCGAGGATGCTCTCGATGCCTATGAACAGATGTGGGACGATTACTGCGCCTTGGATAAGTACTATTCCGGGAAAGCCTGGTGGGAGGATCTAGAGGCCGACAACCAGGGACTTTTACCCGAGGATTTACCTCGCGGAGTACTTTCCGAAGACGCCGTCTACGATGCCCTAGGCGACGCCGAAGCCCTCCGCCAGCGCCTACAAGAACTCGCGCACTCCGCTCAGGAGACCCCAGACAACAGTCCGAGGTAGGGTAAAAATAAATCCGGCGAGAGGAAATATTTCCTCTCGCCGGAAGGAATGTTAGGTTATTGTGCTTTTAAAGTTAGCTCAGATTTTTTACCATTTAGCCCCGACACGCCCAAATACAGCGATTTCTTTATTTTGAATACCGCTAGGACTTACCGAAAGCCTCTTTATAGTTTTGTTTTATTGATTTTGATAGAGAAGCGCCAGCTCCCCTAAAGTTTTACATTCCGCGATCTGAGTATCGGAGCGTTTTTCACCCAATTCCCCTTCAAGCCGCGCCACCACCGCATACAGCGAGATATCATCAAAATCCAACTGCGTTATCAGCCCCGTGTCCGGCTGCAAATCTGTCTGAGCACAGTCAGTTTCCACCGCAACAGCTTCCAAAAGACACGATATAACTGCTGAATCACCGCTAAATCTTTCCCAGGCAGGAGAAATATTTCCCGAGGACGCATCTGGGTAGCTACTACTATTCTCCTCAGCCACAACCCCAGATTCCGCGGCAGGAACAGGCACAGATTCTCCCTCTCTCCCGCTTTCACTCTCCGATTCACCGGGCAGAGTCTTACCAAAATCGGCAAGTGCCGCTAGGGCATCAGCATCTAGCGCCATCTCAGCCCACTCGATGTAGCCAGCGCACTGGCGCTCCGGCCCCTGCATAGCGGAAGGGTTCGAGTTCTTCATCCCAGGCGGTTCCCAGTGCGAGGTCCAGCAGGCGCCGTAACTCTTCTTGACTACCCTGCGAAAGTGCAACCCGCACCCGATCCTCTGGAACCACTACGTTACCCACCACGTCGGTTTGGGCGTGGAAGATTCCCAAATCGGGGGTATATGACCAGCGTCCCCCATTATTATTTACGGAGGCGTCCTCGGTTACCTCAAAACGCAAATGCTCCCAGCCACGCAGGGCAGAAGCAAGTTTAGCACCGGTACCAATCTGCCCTACCCAGGACAGTTCCGAGCGGAACATTCCTGGTTGAGCAGGCTGCTCCGTCCACTCTAAGTTGACGCGTTGATCTAGAACTGCGCCAACCGCCCATTCCACGTGACTAGAAAGCGCACGGGGGCATGAGTGTACGAAAAGTACACCGCGGGTGTAATCCTTGTTCATCGCTTCTCCTTTAGTGTATTCGCAAGGTTCGTCTTCCCCAACGCCCTATACGCACTACAGAGTGATGACACGCGGTGTCTCACTTTCTATTTTGCCCTCGATGGCGATTTTCAACAACCCCAAAAGCCCCTGACCACCAATTTTGTGACCACTGAGGCTAATGTGACACCTGTGGTTTTATGTGCGGGAGCTAGAGCATAAGCGTGGAGGCGGATTTATGCCGAGGGGTCGGCTGACGGGAACCAGCGCGGGGTCTGGGTTTGGCAGACTCCGCATCGAAAGTTCAAACTTCGGATACCTAGCTGAAAAATATGAGATTCACCGGGTATGGGCATAAAACGACGATTAATACCGCTACGTTTTCCGAATTTCGTGGGCAGGAGGACAAACACAGCCCTCGCGCTAACCTACAACACCAGGATCTTTGCAGGGTCGAGGGCGGGGAAAGATGCGAGAGGGGGCTTGAGGCGAGCGCAGCAAGGCTCACCGGGGTCCCCCGAGTACTTTCCCCGCCCTCAACCCAAAAGGGAACTGAACTTTAGGCTGCTACAGGCCTTTTTCGCGAATCGCTTTGAAAGCTTTGCGGCGAGTTAACCGATCCAGGCGATCAAGATAGAGGTGACCATCCAAATGGTCACATTCATGCTGGATACAACGCCCCATCAGCTCTTCGCCCTCAACCACTTTCGGCTTGCCATCCAAGTCAATGCCTTCGGCACGCGCATACCAGGCGCGCTGGCAGGGAAAATAGAGTCCCGGTACCGACAGGCAGCCTTCATCGCCGTCTTGGTATTCGTCCTCAGAAACTGCTACCAAGCGGGGATTGAGAATATAGTCGATTTCCCCATCAATATTCCAGGAAAAAGCCCGCAGCCCCACGCCAATCTGATTGGCAGCCAGCCCGGCACGCCCATCGGCATCCACCGTTTCCAGCAGGTCTTCCACCAACTGTTTGATATGTTCATCGATTTCGCCCACCGGTTCACAGGGGGTACGCAATATCGGGTCACCGATTACTCTAATTTCACGAAAAGCCATGGTTATTCCTCCTCGCTGCCCGCTGCCGCCACAGCTGCTGGAACGATTTCTTCTGCCCGCGCATAGGCTTCCGCAAGATCCTTGCGCACCCTGTCACCTACATACTGGAAGGCGTCCGCAACCGCTATTTCCTGACGCTCGCCAGTGGCGCGGCAGCGCACTTCCACGGTTCCATCTTTCAGTCCGCGCCCAATCACTACCAGCCAGGGCATACCGAGCAGTTCGGCATCCTTGAACTTCACCCCAGCAGATACTTTCTTACGGTCATCAATCAAAGTATCAATCCCGGCGACGGTGAGCTGGTCACCTAGCGTTTGTGCGACTTCGAAAAGTTCTGCCCCTTTGCCGGTAACCAGCACGTGTACCTGGAAGGGCGCCACATTGGTGGGCCATTTCAGCCCGACCTCATCGTGGTATTCCTCGGCGATGGCGGCCATTACCCGGGAAACCCCGATTCCGTAGGATCCCATGGTAACTACCCGTGATTTCCCGTTTTCATCCAGTACATTTAGCCCCAGGGCCTTGGAATATTTCTTTCCGAGGGCGAATATATGACCGATTTCGATCCCGCGGGCGGTCTGTAAGGCTCCGGAACCATCAGGCGCCGGATCTCCATCCCGCACTTCTACGGCTTCGATAAACCCATCAGCTCGGAAATCTCTGCCGGCCACCAGGTGATAAATATGGGTGTCTTCTTTGCCGGCGCCCGCAATCCATTCGGTACCTTCTACTACCCGCGGATCTAGGAGCAGGCGGGGGCTACCGGAAATGTTCCCGTCCTCGTCTACTTTCCGATCTGGGTGATCAGGGCCAGCACAAGTGGGCCCAGTGAATCCGGGAACGATATTGGGGTAGGCGGCCATATCTTCCGGGGTGGCCATCTCTACGTCTGCCCCTAGGGAGGCTTCGAGGCGGCGCATATCAATCTCGCGATCCCCTGGTACCCCCAAAAGTAGAACTTCCCGTTTGCCATCGGCATGGGTGGCAGCAACCATAAATGCTTTCAAAGTGTCAGCTTTAGTCCACTTCCGGCCATCTTCGCGGGGGAAATGCTCATTGGAATAATCCACTACCGCTTCAATGGTGTGTGCCCCAGGGGTTTTACGTTCGATCGCGGCGGGAACTTGCGAATAATCTTTCGGCTCGGGCGCAATGGTGGTTACTGCCTCAACATTGGCCGCATAGCCACCCTGGGAACGCACGAAGGTATCTTCCCCAATAGCGCAGGGGAAAATAAACTCTTCCGAGCGCGAGCCGCCCATAGCACCCGCCATCGCAGAACAAATCACGAATTCCAGCCCCAGCCGTGAGTAAATCCGCTGATAGGCACGGCGCTGCTGCTGGTAGGAGACTTCTAGTCCCTCGTCATCGATATTGAAAGAGTAGGCGTCCTTCATAATGAATTCGCGTCCGCGAATCAGTCCTGCCCGCGGGCGCGCCTCGTCCCGATACTTTTCCTTAATCTGGTAGAGGACGACCGGCAAATCCTTGTAGGACGAATAAAAGTCTTTCACCAGCAGGGTGAACATTTCTTCGTGAGTAGGTGCCAACAGGTAGTCAGCGCCCTTGCGATCCTGCAGCTTAAACAGGGAAGGCCCGAACTCTTCCCAACGGTTGGTCGCTTCATAGGGTTCGCGCGGCAAAAGTACCGGGAAAGCCACTTCTAAGGCTCCGATCCGGTCCATTTCTTCACGCACTACCGCTTCTACACGCCTAATCGTGCGCAGCCCTAGCGGGGTCCAAGTGTAGATCCCGGGTGCGGCGCGGCGAATATAGCCCGCGCGCACCAGCAGTTTATGGGAATCCACCTCGGCGTCTACCGGGTCTTCCCGCAAAGTCCTAACAAAATAAGTCGACATATTGTAAGCCACGTTCGCCAGTTTAGTAGATGATTCAAAGGAACCTAAACCGCGCCGTCCTTACAGGAATCTTGTGAAAGCTTTCTGCACTAGGTGCGTGGGAGCTATCTGGTAGATCCGCGCGAGCGAGAAGTTTTTCCTCCCCGCGGGAAAAGTCTCCAGGCTTTTGGATTTTGGGGCAGGAGTGGGAAAAGATGCGAGAGGGGCCTTGAGCCGAGCGCAGCAAGGCTCACCGGGGTCCCCCGAGCGCTTTTCCCGCTCCTGCCTAACTAGGCTATACGGTTACCTCGACTTCGCCGGAGCCTTCTTCTAGGCCCAGCAGTTCCGCTTGGCGATGCGCTTCCGCAATCAAGGTGGACACGATTTCTTCCTCGGGAACCGTCTTTATTACTTTACCTTTGATAAAGATCTTTCCTTTGCCGTTACCACTGGCCACCCCGAGGTCGGCCTCACGTGCTTCACCGGGACCGTTGACGATACACCCCATAACCGCAACTCGCAGCGGCACTTTGATTTCATCCTTAAGGGCATCAGTAACCTCATTGGCTAATGAACAAACATCCACCTGTGATCGTCCACATGAGGGACAGGAGACAATCTCGAGGGTACGTTCCTTCAGCCCCATAGACTGTAGGATTTCCACTCCAACTTTTATCTCTTCCACCGGATCAGCAGACAGAGAAACCCGAATGGTGTCCCCGATTCCTTGGCGGAGCAAGGCACCGAAGGCGGTCGCCGATTTGATAGTTCCCTGGAATTGGGGGCCTGCCTCGGTTACCCCTAGGTGCAGCGGCCAATCCCCCATTTCGCTAAGGATCTCATAGGCGCGAATCATCGTCACCGGGTCATGGTGTTTAACCGAGATCGCAAAGTCATGAAAATCGTATTGTTCAAAGAGCCGCGCCTCATTAACCGCGGATTCTGCCAAAGCTTCCGGGGTGGCTTTGCCGTGTCGTGCCATTACCCGCGGGTCCAGGGAACCGGCATTAATCCCAATCCTGAGGGCGGTACCGTGTTTGCGGGCACATTTGGTGATTTCTTCTACCTGGTCATCAAATTTGCGGATATTTCCCGGGTTTACCCGCACCCCGGCGCACCCGCCTTCAATCGCCGCAAAGACATATTTGGGTTGGAAATGAATGTCTGCAACCACCGGAATAGTAGATTTTTCAGCGATTATCGGCAACGCCTCCGCGTCATCGGCGCTAGGGCAGGCCACCCGGACAATATCGCACCCAGCTGCGGTTAGTTCCGCTATCTGCTGCAAGGTGGCGCCAATATCGGTGGTTTTAGTGGTGCACATGGATTGCACGCTAATCGGGGCGTCTCCCCCGATGGCCACGTTCCCGCAATGTATCTTCCGAGTTTTTTTCCGCGGGAAACCCGCTGGTTTTATTTCCGGCATTCCTAGTTCAACACTCACGTTCCTATTATGACGCCTGAGCCGCTAAACCCCTACTTTCCCTAAGAGACGCCACGTCTACCTGCGCAGATAATCGCAGTCTTTCGGATTTCTGAGGAAGCTCCTTAGGAGTGAGACCGTGAATACGAGACGAGGCAGTTAAGGCAAGCGAATCGGGTCAACGATATCTGCCACCATTAGCAGGATGGTCATCGCTATCAACAGTCCCGCCACCACATAGGTTAGCGGAACGGCTTTCGCGGCATCAATCGGCCCCGGAGCGGGACGCGAACGCAACCGAGCATAACTGTTCTTGATTCCTTGCCAACAGGCACCGGCAATATGTCCCCCATCTAAGGGCGGTAGCGGAATCAGATTGAATACAAACAGCGCCATATTTAGGGAGGCCAGCAGGGATAGCATTCCTCCAGCGCGGTCAGCAAAAGTAATTTGAGTAGCCGGGGCAGAACCGATTTCTCCCGCAATACGCCCTACGCCAAGTACCGACATGATTCCGGAGCTATCTCGCGGGGTGTCGGTAAATAACGCAACCCCTACATCCCATACTGCGACCGGTAGTTTTAGGACTACTGCTCCGGTTTGGTAGAACATTTGCCACATGGTTTGCCCATAGGTTGCCAACCCGGTACTTTGCCTCACCGAACGGGCATAGAGACCCGCTTTACCCTCTACCCCGGAAAGGCGCAGGTCAATAACTTCCACACCTCGCTGAACCGAAACTGTGGCATCTCCATGGGTAGCTCCAGCGTATTTACGCAGATCATCCCAGGAGCTGATTTTATTTCCATCCCAGGCAAGCAATTTGTCTCCCGGTTTAATCCCAGCTTTAGCTGCCGGCGAAGGCTGGGCGCCAGCTTGGGAACAATCAACCACCTGTCCTGATTTTAGGCAGACGGCTTTATCAACCGTGGTGGTAGGGGTGGCAATCCCGATCCCCAGCATCGCTACCCCCATCAGTACGAACGCCAGGAATAGATTCATTACTGGCCCGCCAAACATCACCACTAGGCGACGCGAGACCGGCAGGTTATAAAAGGCACGCGGACGCTGCTCGAGGGGAATCTCTGACAGAGAGGTATCGCGGGCTTCCTGTGACCAGGTAGGAACCAAGTTTTGGGCTTGCTCCGCATCCAAGGCGCGTGCCTGGCGCACCGTAAGTTTCTTTCCCCCTAGTTTGTAGCCGAATTGGTCCGGGTCGCCCGGCCCATACATTCCTAGGATCCGGCAATACCCCCCTAAGAGGAAGGCTTTAACACCATACTCGGTTTCCCCACGTTTACGCGAAAACAAGGTGGGACCAAAACCAATCATGAATTGGGGAACAAGCGCCCCAAACTTCTTAGCAGGCAGCAGATGTCCACATTCGTGCAGGCCAATAGAGATAATCAGCCCAAAAACTAAAATTATTATTCCCAGCAAAAACGCCATGGGGATAGCCTACCTAGCGTTCATGACAATTTCCTGAGCCTTAGTTTTCGCCCAGGTTTGTGCGTTCATGATTTGCGCTAAATCCGGATTTTTCACCCCGGTATATTCGGATAATACTTGCGCTAGAGAATCCACTATTTGCAGGTAGCGCAAGTTTCCTTGCAAGAAGGAATCAACGAACACTTCATTAGCAGCGTTATAGACTGCCGGGTGAGAGTCCGATGCCGCCACTGCGGCTCGGGCCAGTTTTATCGCCGGGAATGTCTCATGGTCTACCGGTTCAAAAATCCACTGCTGAGCACTGGTGAAGTCCAAAGGAGTGACCGTTTTTTCTAGGCGCTCCGGCCAATCAAGCCCCAAAGCAATTGGCAGGCGCATATCCGGTGGGGAGGCTTGCAAAATAGTGGCCCCATCCTGCCAGGTAACCCCGGAGTGAATAATCGACTGCGGGTGAATCACCGGCACAATGTTCTCGGGAGCCACATCAAAGAGGAGGTGAGCTTCAATCAGCTCTAGCCCCTTGTTTACCAAGGTGGAGGAATTAATAGTCACCACTGGCCCCATCGACCAGGTGGGATGATTAAGGGCCTGCTGCGCACTCACGCCCTCCAAATCCGTACGCTGCTTACCCCGGAACGGCCCGCCGGAGGCGGTGAGAATAATCTGACTCACTTCACTGTACCCATCCTGGTTTACACTGGTGAGTCCCTTATGGTGAATACCAGAAGCCAAAGCCTGGGCAATCGCCGAATGCTCGGAATCTACCGGCACGATTTGCCCGGGACGCTGGCAGGCAGCTTTTACTAAGGCGCCACCCACTATCAAAGATTCCTTATTCGCCAGCGCCAGAGTGGCGCCACTTTCCAAGGCGGCCAAAGTAGGAGCCAGCCCCACTCCGCCGGTAATTCCGTTGAGTACTACCGCTTCTCGACTGGCTCTCCCCGCTACCCGGGCACTCGCGTCTTCCCCGGTCAAGACCTCAGGTTGATATTTTTCTCCCCTAGGGAGTTCCGCAGCTAGCGCACTAGCGAACTCTTCGCCCTTATCTAGAGAAATCGCCACCATCTCGGGGCGAAAATGCGCAGCTTGGCGCGCCAGTAAAGCTAGGTTAGCTCCCCCGGCACTGAGGGCGCGGACACAAAAACGCCCAGGATTTTGAGTAATTACTTCTAGTGCTTGGGTGCCGATAGATCCAGTGGACCCCAAGATGAAAACGTCGCGCACTGTACCCCTTCCCAATATGCAGAAATACTTTATCGGCTTTTATGCCGGAATTAACCGCTTATTCCACCGCAAGCAGTACTTCTACTGCCCGGGAAAGATAGGCATCAACTACGCCCTCTTTATAAGCCTTTTCATTCTTTGCGGTCTTGAAAGTAGCGTTGCGAATCTGGGCGGAGGTAATCCCCTCGTCAGAGTCAAAATACTCCGCTAACTGGTCCAGAAGTTCATCCACCTGGGCGGCGTCATATCCTTTACCCTCTGGGTGGGCAAAACGTTTACCACGAGGACGTAGCATCCGGGGGTAAAGGGTGGTTGCCCGCTGCGCTACCCGCTCCATCCAAGCCTGAGAACCATTCACCGCCACGTTATCGGCCCGGTCTCGCCGCACAAAGGCAGCTTCCAGGCGATCCATAGCCTGGTCGATCGCGCTAGTTTGGTAGCCGCGCCGCACCAAGTCAAAATGGGCCCCCCGCACCTGGGCAGCCGAGAATTTTTCGGCCGGAACCCCGCCCTCATATGCTTTGCGGGCATCAGCAAAAAATTCGTCTACCTGAGACGGGTCGTACCCGCGCGTAAAAAAACCGGCTCGCGGGAAATTGGTCTCACTCACTTCCCAGCCTCTCCTTCATAGATTTCGTCGCCAATTGGCCACATGCTCCGTCAATATCCTGTCCGCGAGTGTCGCGGATAGTGGTAGTGATACCTTTACGTTCCAGGGTATCCACAAATTCTGCTTGAACGCGGGATTCACTCGCCGTCCAGATCGATCCGGGAGTCGGATTTAGAGGAATCGGGTTCACATGCGCCCAGCCGTGTCCCCGCGCATTCAGCAGATCCGCCAGCAGCCCCGCCCTCCAAGCTTGATCATTCATATTTTTGATCAGGGCGTATTCGATGGAGACTCTCCTGCCAGTAGCCTTAAAATAGCCGTAAGCAGCATCTAATAACTCACTTACTTTAAACCGAGAATTCAAAGGAATCAGCTGGTCACGCAATTCATCATCGGGGGCATGTAGCGATATCGCCAAGGTAAGCGGAATTTTCTCCGCAGTCAGTTTCTTTATCCCCGGCACCAGCCCCACGGTGGAAACGGTGATTCCCCGGGCTGACATGCCGAATCCTTCTGGTGGATCGGCTATCAGGCGGCGCACCGCGCCTAGCACTGCGCGATAATTCACCATGGGTTCCCCCATCCCCATAAACACTACATTGGAGAGGTTACAGGGGTAGCCGCCTAGTTCCCCTTCTTGACAGGCCTTTCGCGCCAGACGCACCTGTTCTACGATTTCCGCGGTAGAAAGATTACGGGTCAGTCCCATTTGTCCCGTGGCACAAAAAGGGCAGGCCATCCCGCATCCAACTTCGCAAGAAATACACAAGGTGGCGCGGGTGGGATAGCGCATTAGCACCGACTCGACTTCGGCACCGTCAAAAAGTTTCCACAAGTATTTGCGGGTCATACCCCGATCACCGCTGCGTACCACTACTTGCTCAACTAGGGAGGGGAAAGCCAGATCAGCAAGTTTTTCCCGGCCATCAGCAGGAAGGTCCGACATATGCTGCGGATCGGTGGTTAGGTGGGTGAAATAGTGACGTGATAATTGATCCGCCCGAAAAGCCGGGAAACCAGCCTCTTTGAGCATTTTTTTACGCCCAGCCAGATCGAAATCCGCCAAATGCAGCTGCGGTTTGGATCGCCTGGTTGCTTGAAAACGCAGCACGGGACGCGCATCCGGACTGCTAGCACCCTCGGGTACTTGATCGGTGGGCATTACTTGAGCGGGATCGCTACTGGGGCGAGCCCGACGCATCAAGTCTTTATCACTGGCAGCATTATCGGGGAGGATGCGCCCTTTCCCTCTATTTTTAACTGTACTTTTCTTTTTTTCGGAGGCTTTTTCTTTCGCCATTTATCCTGCCTCTTAAAAAATAAACAGAGAAAGCAAGAAAAACAGGGGCACTGTGATTAGCAGCGAGTCTAAGCGATCCATCACTCCGCCGTGACCAGGCAGCAAGTGTCCCATATCTTTAAGCTGTAAATCCCGTTTAATCAAAGACTCCCCTAAATCACCACAGGTAGCGACGATGGGAGTCAAGATTCCCAACAGCGCGATTGCCCACAAGGGAGTGGCGGTTGCCCAAACCGCGATAGCGGCTGCGACGGTACACATCACTACCGAACCGGCAAATCCTTCCCAAGTTTTGGCAGGAGAAACCGCTGGCGCCATGGGATGTTTCCCTTTAAGCACCCCCGCCGCGTATCCGCCGATATCGTTACATATAGTGAGCACAATCCAGACGATGATTGGCGCCGGATGATGCGGGTTATGCAGCATGATCACCACGAATGATGCCAAGAATGGCAGATAGATAGCAACAAAGCTTGTTACCAGCAAGTCACGAGTCGCGAACTTGGAGGGTCCTAGACTCAAACGCCAAATCGCGCAGGCAATCAATGTAGCTAGCAGAGCTGCCCATACGCCCTCGGGTCCGAGTAGATAGGCACATAGCAGCATCCCGATACTGCCCACCACTAGGGGAAGTAAACAAAGCTGGACTTTAATCCGGGATACGGCTCTAGCCATCTCCACTTCGGCCATCACCGCCACCACCATGATGAACACCAAGAAAAAGACCGGAGGTGCCAGTAGGAGCGCTAATGCCAAGGCTCCAAGCCCTAGCCCCACCCCGATCGAGGCGGGTAGATTACGTCCTGCCCGCGATTTTTTCGGTTTCGCGGACGGATTCTTGGTGGGTTCTGAGGTCATAACAGACGCAGATCCCTCGCGTCCGGCGGGGGGATGGTGCTGCAACTAAATCTCCATTAGTTCTTTTTCTTTGGTCGCTAGCAGGGAATCCATAAGCTCTACCTGTTTCTTGGTCAAAGCCTCGATTTCCTTCTCCGCGCGTATTACTTCGTCCTCGCCGGCATCGCCATCTTTCTTCAGCTTAACTAGCTGATCCATAGCTTTGCGGCGAATACCGCGAATGGTAACCCGGCCTTCCTCGGCTTTCTGTCCCGCAAGCTTCACATAGTCGCGGCGACGCTCTTCAGTCAGTTCCGGAAGAGTCACCCGGATATGGTTTCCTTCATCGGTGGGGTTAACTCCCAGGTCGCTGTCCCGAATTGCCTTAATAACATCGTTAGTAGAGGACTTGTCATAGGGGGAAATCAGCACCGTGCGCGGCTCGGGGATATTAATGGTGGCCAGTTGCTGCAAAGGTGTGGGCGCCCCATAGTACTCCACTAAAATCGGATTAAACATGGCGGCATTAGCACGTCCAGTGCGAATCGTAGTGAACTCTTCCCGGGAAAACTCGATGGCCTTTTCCATCTTCTCCTCGGCCTCAAGCAGAATATCGTCAATCACTTGGCTACTCCTTTTCAGCAGAAACTAATGTACCGATTGTCTCACCCAGCAGGGCGGAAGTAACGTTGCCAGGCTCAGACATTCCAAAAACGCGCGTATCAAGTCCATTATCCATACAAAGACTGAAAGCGGTGGCATCCATAACTTTCAATTCTTTTTGAAGGGCCTCCTGATAGGTGAGGCGATCGAAACGAGTGGCGTTGGGATCGCGCTTCGGATCTGCGCTATAGACCCCGTCAACCCCGTTTTTACCTACTAATAGCTCTTGACAATGAGTTTCGAGGGCGCGCTGGGCGCTGACAGTGTCGGTAGAAAAGAAGGGTAGGCCGGACCCGGCACCGAAAATTACTACCCGCCCTTTTTCCATATGGCGGACCGCTTTCAAGGGAATATAGGGTTCGGCAATCTGTCCCATAGTGATGGCGGTCTGCACTCGGGTGGTTACTCCTGCCTGTTCTAGCAGATCTTGTAGAGCCAGAGAGTTCATTACCGTCCCCAACATCCCCATATAGTCTGCGCGGGCCCGATCAAGACCGCGCTGGGAAAGTTCTGCGCCGCGGAAGAAATTACCCCCGCCAACTACTACCGCTACCTGGACTCCTTGCTCAACTGCAGCCCCAATCTGGTGAGCAACCGAATTGATTACATCCAGATCCATACCTACTTTTCCGCCCCCGAAGACCTCTCCGGATACTTTCAGCATCACTCTGCGTTGTTTATTTCCAACTTCCTGGTTCACCCTTATCCCCTTAAATATTGTTGCTGTCCTCAGGCCCGCACGCCTGTTAATACCTTAACCCGAAGGTTATTGCCTGGGGAATGTTCCCCAAAATGCTTGTTATTATTTGCTCCGGTAATATGCCTGGTTTGGTCCCCTGAACATAAAAGTGTGGCCCCAGGTTTTCCCTGAGGCCACATCTTTATTTGCTTAAGAACCTACGTGGAAGCGGGCAAAAGCAGTAACTTTGCCACCGGAGGCTTTCACGATTTGTCCTACCGACTTCTTAGGATCTTTTGCGAAATCCTGGTCTAGCAGGCAGTTATCCTTGTAGAAGGAACCCATCCGGCCTTCCACAATCTTGTCAACGATCTTCTCTGGTTTGCCCTCTTTAAGGGTCATTTCCCGCAGAGTATCGCGTTCCTTATCCAGTTCAGCCTGGGGAACTTCCTCGCGATCAATGAAACGGGGGCTGTAAGCGGCAATATGCAGCGCAACATCGTGAGCAACTTCGGCGCCGGCCTTATCGGTGGCTACCAGTACCCCGACCTGCGCGGGCAGATCCGCGGAAGAGTAGTGCAGGTAGCTGGTCACGGCCCCGCCTTCAATCCGGGTTACCTTCCCCAAAACAATGTTTTCAGAGAAGAGGGCGCCAATTTCCTCTACCTTGTCTTTAACGGTGCCCTCGCCACATTTAGCAGCCAGGAGCTCTTCGCGAGTACTTACCCCGCTGTCCACCAGCGCCTGCATGATTTCCTCAGCGGCCTCCACGAACTTGGGAGACTTGCCCACGAAGTCAGTTTCGGAGTTCAGCTCTAGCATTACCCCGGCTTGTCCGTCCGCGGTGTCCAGTACTTTCGCAGTTACCAGACCATTAGCGGTAGAACGATCTTCCCGCTTAGCCAGAGATTTTTTACCCGCTAAACGGATCGCCTTTACGGCTGCGTCTTTATCGCCGTTTGCTTCTTCCAGTGCTTTCTTTACTTCCATCAGACCTGCGCCAGTCAATTCGCGCAGCTCTTTAATGTCTTGCATCGAAATAGCCATAAGTATGTTCCTCTCGTTAACGATCCTTAGCGGATTATTCAGATTTTTCTGCTTCAGCCGGGGCTTCTTTTTCTGAGGTAGCAGCAGACTCTTCGGCTTTCTTTTCCTCGCCCTCTTCGCTAGCCTCGTCCTTTGCGGTACCTTCTAGCAGTTCGCGTTCCCAATCGGCCAAGGGTTCTTCGCTGGAGGGAGCTCCTTCTTCACCTGCTTCTTTCTTAGTGGCCGCTTTTTGCGAACGAGCAATCAAGCCATCGGCGCAGGCATCAGCAATAATCCGGGTTAGCAGGGCTACCGAGCGGATAGCATCATCATTGCCGGGAATCCCGAACTCGATCTCGTCCGGATCACAGTTGGTGTCCAAGATGGCCACGATCGGAATATTTAATTTATTGGCTTCTGCCACTGCGAGATGTTCTTTGTTGGTGTCAACGATCCAGACAGCGGAGGGGATACGCGCCATATCACGGATACCACCCAGAGTGCGGGAAAGTTTATCTTTCTCGCGGCTCATCATCAGCAGTTCTTTCTTAGTACGTCCCGAACCGGCAACATCATCGAAGTCGATTTGTTCTAGTTCCCGCAGGCGCTGCAAGCGCTTATGCACAGTCCCGAAGTTAGTGAGCATACCACCCAACCAGCGCTGGTTCACATAGGGCATCCCTACCCGCTCGGCCTGTTCGGCGATGGAGTCTTGGGCTTGTTTCTTGGTGCCGACAAAGAGGATGTTTCCCCCGCGCAGCACGGTTTGCCGCACGAAATCGTAGGCACGATTAATTCCATCGAGAGACTGCGCCAAATCGATTACATAAATACCGTTGCGATCAGTCAAGATGAAGGGCTTCATCTTGGGGTTCCAACGCCGGGTTTGATGTCCAAAGTGAACGCCGCTCTTCAGCAGCTCAGACATGGTTACTACCGCCATGACTTCCTTTCAGTGCGCCTAGGGCGCACGCGTTTGGGGGCTATTGCCCCGGTTTACGGTTTCCATTCGGTTCCTGGCACGACGTCCGCTGACACCCATTTTTACCGGTAGAGACCCTTTTGGGATTAGTCCCAAAAGGTCGCTGCCAAAAACAGGACCGAAGCCAGCGTGACCCAGCGAGGCTGGTAGTCGTACGCGAAGTCACCTGGCAAGCCAGGTGCTAATAGCTAGCTTAGCGGGAAATAGCGACCTACCCCAAGCTGAAAAGGGCACTGAACAGTGTTAATCTGCTGACAGTTTCCCAGATTGTACTGGTATTTCTACTTTTCCTAGCTATCCCCAAGGCAGATGGTTACCGGTTTTCCTTATTAGCTTATTTAGAAGTTTCCGCCAGCACTTACCGCATCCAGGCTAGAAGCTATGAAGCGATCTTCTCCCCCGCCACTGCTACTCTTGGCGGCGTTATCCGCCATCTGTTTACTGGCGTCTTCTCCTGCTCCGCCAGTTCCAGCTGCCGTTCGCCCCGCAAGTAACGCTCAGCTGGTAGATCTGCGGCAACTTTCTGGCGAAATCGGGTTTTATCATTGGCCCAGTCGCACTCCTGTAAAGATTTTACGTCCTTTCGACCCCCCAAGCTCCCCTTGGGGTAGCGGACACCGGGGAGTTGATTTGGACATTTCGGCAGGCAGTGAGATTTTTAGTGCGCGGGAAGGAACCGTATTTTTTGTGGGAACTATTGCGGGCAGCCCCAGCATTTCGATTAAACATTCGGAGCTGATTCGCACCACTTACACCCCCGTGAAAAGTGATTTAACGGTGGGAACAGCGGTGGCGGCCGACCAAAAGATTGGAATCCTCCAGGCAGGTCACCCGGGTTTACATTTTGGGGCAAAGATTGATGATTACCACTACCTAAATCCCCTGCTGCTAATCCTGGGACCGATTCGTTTGCTTCCCAATCCCTAACCATCAGTAGGTTTAAATCGTGGTTTTCCGTGTTTAGTTTTACTGGTGTCTGCAGCTACCAGGTCACTACCTACAGTCACCACGCCGTGTCCCCTCCCGATTGCGCACCGGTAGCGACTGCCCTTTTCAGTTAGCGAAACATTTTAGACAATCTAGGCACGGGGGAAAGCCTGCTGGTAGGCGCCGATTATCCGCTGCGCATCCACATGGGTGTAGCGCTGGGTAGTAGACAGCGCAGAGTGTCCTAACATTTCCTGGATTACCCGCAGATCCGCCCCGCCTTCTAACATATGAGAAGCCATCGAGTGGCGCAGGCCATGAGGGCCTAAATCGGGTACTCCCGCCAGGGCACAGGCACGGTGTAAGCGGCCCCGCACGATTCTTTCCGAAACAGCACCACCTTGTGCCCCTAAGAATAGGGCGTCATTGGGCAGAGCCTTTTGTAACTGCCCCCGAGCCTCCTGCAGATAAAACTGCAGAGCCTTGTCCGCCTGGGCACTAAAAGGAACTATTCGTTCTTTAGAGCCTTTACCCCATAGCCGCACAGTACGAGCCTCGAAATCAATATCTTCCGGCCGCAGAGAGCAAATCTCCCCCACCCGGGCCCCGGTAGCGTAGATTAACTCGAAAATTGCCCAATCTCGCGCCAATACTGCCTCGCTCTCGGCTTGACTTTCACACCAGCTGAGTAGCTGTTTCGCTTGGTCAACCGATAGCAGGTGGGGCAGGTTCTTCGCAGTTTTCGGGGTACGCAGTTGCTTCGCAAAATCTACTTCTACTATGTGGTTTTGTTTCGCCCATTTCGAAAAGGCCCGCAGCGCCGCGATTTTTCGCGCAACCGTGGTATTCGATTGCCCTTCAGAACGCAATTGCGCTAACCAGTTACGTGCCGCCAGCAAGGTGCAGGCTGGTGAAATCGATTGTTCTTCTTTGATTTGGCAATGATCCAGCCAGCCACGCAAATCTGCTAGATAGGCTTTAATGGAGGCCGGCGAAAATGATTTCGCATATTTCAGGTAGTGGCGATATTCCTCGAGCGCCTCCTCCCGCTTCGCTGCCCGCATTCTTAGCCCCCCACCTTTTTCCATTTACCGGCCACTTGTACCACTCGTCCATCCATTTCCAGGTTACCCATTATCGCGGCCACTTCTTCTATGGCTGCCCCGCTGGCACGGGCAATTGCCTCCACACTAAGCGGTCTGCACAGCCCAGTAGCATCCAAAATCCGCGCACTCAAAGGATCCAGGCCATCAAGGTAGCCTGGTTGTACTCGGGTACGATCACTGGTGACCGTCCCCAAAGGTGCGATCATTTCTAATATATCCTCGGCACCGCTAATCAAAGTGGCCCCGTCTCTAATTAACTGGTTGGAACCTGCCCATTCGCATTGATTAATCGGGCCGGGTACTGCTCCTACTTGCCGTCCCAGCTCCATACTGTGCCGGGCAGTATTAAGGGCTCCCGAGCGAAAACCCGCCTGGATTACCACTGTTGCACCTGATAGCGCCGCTATTAACCGATTGCGATCCAAGAATCGCCAACGGGTAGGACGGGCTCCGGGTGGGTATTGGCTGAGCAACAGGCCGCTGCGGGCAATCTCTTTAAACATCTCGCTATTTGAGGCCGGGTAAGGACGATCCAGTCCCCCAGCTAGCAGACTAATAGTAGGGGTTTTGGCTCGCAGACACGCCTGGTGAACCAGGCGATCTACCCCGTATGCTCCCCCAGATACTAGGGTCATCCCCTCTCCGGCGCAGCGCCAGGCAAGTTCGGTGGCTATATCGTGTCCCAGATTAGAAACGGCGCGCGCCCCCACCATGGCCACGGTTTTATCACTGTTGTCATTGAGCAATGAGGTATCACCGAGTGCCCACAGCGCCCAAGGAGCATAGCTAAGATTATTGAACACTGCCGGCCAATCCGCGTCGCGACGAGTAACTAGCTGAAAACGCCCTCGGGAAAGCATCTTTTCTAAGGCGGGTAAATCTAGGACTTCTAGGCGGCCCCGCCAGCGGGAAAAAGACTTACCCCATATATCAGCCCCTGTGCGTCGCAATAGCTCTACCGGCAGATAGGTGTGCCAGCGCCCCGGATCATCACCGGCGGCACGGCGAGCAATTTGAAGCGCAGCAACTGGACCCAACTCATTCAGAAGCAGATCTGCCGCCGAATCGCCCGCCTCGGTTATGCGGGACCAGCAGGCACAGGCCAAACGGTACTGATAATTATCCTCCATGATGTCTCCTAGAAATTTTGTGAACTAATTGGGGCGTTGTGAAGTTCTAAGCGAATAGGCGAGACCAAAATCTTCTCTGCTAGGTTTATCTCGCCCATGAAGATCGGCAACCGTCCACGCTACCCGGCAGATGCGATCTGCTCCACGCATAGAGATTCGCCCGGAACCCACCAGCTGATCTAAGCGATTTTTGGTGGCGGAATCTAGCCGCTGTTTCAAAATGCGACTAGGTATTCGCGCGTTAAGGACTATTCCCTGCTCTTTCCAGCGCTCTTGCGCGCGTTCACGCGCCTGTAGCACCCGCTCCCGTACAGTTTTACTGCTTTCTGGAATCTCCGTTGTGGTTAAATCCGTGATTTTAGGGCGTCCCACTTGGCACTGCAGGTCGATGCGATCCATCAGAGGACCAGACAGCCGAGACAAATAACGTACCCGCTGGTAAGGAGTACATTTGCATTCTACTTCCGGCTGTCCCCACATCCCACAAGGACAAGGGTTGGCCGCAATCACCAGCTGGAAAGCTGCGGGAAAACTGGTTACTGCCCGCGAACGATGCACAGTTATTTTTGAGGTTTCCAGCGGCTGCCTTAAAGCATCTAGGCTACGGGTTTGAAACTCCGGGGCTTCATCTAGGAATAGGACCCCACGGTGCGCTAAAGAAATCGCGCCAGGGGTAGCAATCCCACTTCCTCCCCCGATCAAAGCCGGGAGCGTAGCGGAATGGTGCGGGGCTATAAAGGGCGGGCAGCGTATTAGCCCGTTAGCGGGGATAAAAGTTCCTGCCAGCGAATGAATTGAGGTAACTTCCAAGGTTTCTTCATCATTTAATGGCGGCAGAATTCCCGGTAGACACCGCGCCAGCATCGTTTTTCCGGCCCCGGGAACCCCGATAAAACTCAAATTATGTCCCCCGGCCGCGGCAATCTCTAAAGCTTGCCGCGCGAGAAAAGCACCCCGTACCTCTTGTAAATCGGGGGTTTCCTCTCCTGATGAGGATGGGATAACTTCCGGCGCAGCCGGTTTCTCTAAAGTTTTAAGCTGAGCTACCCGCTCTTTCATTTTCCGCATCCCCAGGTACAACAATGCTTCTACCAGGTGCGAAACCCCGATAATCTCTATTCCCTCGATTAGGGAGGCTTCGGAAACCGCCTCGGAGGCCACCATAACTTTTTTAAAACCGGCACGTCGCGCCGCCAAAACCTGCGGCAGGATTCCTTTTACCCGATAGACCCGTCCATCCAGGCCTAGTTCCCCACAAAACGCCATCCCGGCCGTCCTTTTTTGCACCCCCTCATAGCGGGAAGCCACTACCGCCAGTGCAATCGGTAAATCAAAACCGGAACCAGTCTTAGGTAGCTCCGCCGGGGAGAGATTGACCGTTAACCGAGTGGGTTCCCAGCGTAGACCCGTAGAGGCAATCGCGGCTTCTACCCGAGAACGGGATTCGCGCAGCGAAGCGTCCGGCAAACCCACTAGAGCAAATGCGGGCAACCCTTGAGTATGATGCGCTTCGACTTTAATTAAATGCCCCTGCAAGCCCACCATGCCAAGAGCGAAACAAGTTCCGATTTGTGCCATCTCAAATCCCCCGACAGTGGGTAATCAGGGGAGCTTTCCCGGCACTAGCATCAATAGCAATCAGATCAATGCGTACTCCGCCTGCTCCTGCCATATCGGGATGGCGACTAAGCCAAAGACTCACCAATTGGCGCAAGCGGCAATATTTTTCGCGTCCTATTCCCCGCTTCGCTCCCCCATATTGCTGGGTGGTACGCGTTTTTACCTCTGCAAATACCAGCCGAGTAGAGGTAGGATCGCGGCAAATAATATCGACCTCCCCAAAGCGACACCGCCAGTTACGATCAATTATTTGATACCCGCATTCTGTAAGCATGCGGGCGGCCAGGTCCTCCCCTGCAGCACCGATTTCCCGATTTTTGGTTCCCATGCTGTAAGGGTGGCGCAATACATGCGGGAACAAAACTTTTTATTTACCGGTCAAGGAAAACCGGGAGTGCACTCCCCCTTGGGGACATTTGAGGACAGACATCACCCTCCGCACCGCAAAGCCCACTCATCTTGGTGAAATCCGGCAAGCTAGCACAGGAGACGTGCTCTCTAAATGTAGCTAGCAGTCCCCGAATAACTAGTTGTCTTGGTGAGGACTGCGGATCAAGTAGCTAAAGGCCCCCAAGGCAGCATTAGCGCCAGCCCCCAACGCAATCACGATTTGTTTATGAGGAGTATCGGTGCAATCTCCAGCCGCAAAAATTCCCGGCTCCGAGGTTGCGCCACAGTTATCTACCTTGACGTAACCATCTGCCAACTCTACAGTTCCCTGTAACCAATCAGTATTGGGAATTGAGCCGATCTGCACAAAAATCCCATCTACCTGCAAATTTTGATTCTTACCTTCGGCATCAATGTATTCTAAACCGGTAACTCGATGGCCATCACCCAGCACCTTAGTGGTATTGGCAGAATTGATTACCTTAACATTAGGATGCTTCACCAGGCGATCCACCAGTACCTTATCGGCTTTCAGCTGGTCAGCAAGATCAATCACGGTGACTTCGCGAGCCAGTGCCGCCAAGTCAATAGCGGCTTCTAACGCCGAGTTTCCTCCCCCCATAACTGCAACTTTACGATCGGCAAACAGTGGCCCATCACAGTGGGGACAGAAGGTTACCCCCCGGTTCAGATATTGTTCTTCTCCGGGAATCTCTAGACGTCTAAAACTGGTTCCCACGCAAAGCACTACTGAGCGTGCTTGTAGCTGCGCTCCCCCCTCGGTAATAACCGGGATTAGCCCGTCCTCTCCCCGTTTTCCGATTTTCTCTACCTTGAGTCCACCTATTTGCTCAATAGCGTAATCTCGTAGGTTGGCCTGGAAGGTTGCCGCCAGCTCTTCCGGTTGGACCCGCTCGAGAGTAATCAGGTTTTCGATCTGACCACCCTCTAGTACTTGCCCCCCGATACGGTCTGCTACGATCCCGACTCGCAACTGTTTGCGCGCAGCATAAACTGCAGCAGCGGTGGCAGCCGGACCACCGCCTATCACCAGCACATCGAAAGGCTCCAGGGCATTCAAACGCTTCAAGCGTAGCCCGGTCATCCCCCGCCCAATCTTGGCCACGATCTGTTCGAGGTTCACTCTGCCCTGTAAGAACACTTCCCCATCTTTTAGTACTGTGGGCACGGACTGCAGGTGGTTATGCTCGAACTCTTCCCAGAAAGTTCCTCCATCTACAGTGGTGTGTTTAATCAGAGGATTAAGTACCGAAATCGCGTTCAAGGATTGCACCACATCGGGGCAATTCATACAGGAAAGCGAAACATAGGTAGTGAGTTCCGCAGGTTCGTCTATCTCTTTAATCGCGGCAATAATATCGGCATCGGCCTTCACCGGATGCCCCCCTACCTGCAGTAACGCAAGGATGAAACTATTGAACTCGGTCCCGGTAGGCACCCCTGCAAAACGCACGTTAATATCGGAATCAACTCGCCGAATCGCAAAAGAAGGTTTGCGCGGATTTTCTTCCCATTTAACCTGAATCAGATCCGACAATCCCGCAATCTGGTGCAAAATCTCGGAGGTCTGCTTGGAGTGTTCACTGTAATCAAGCGAGGTGGCCAGCTCAATCGGGTATTTAATCAACCCAATAACTTGTTTTACCTGGTCAAGTATTTTTTCTTCTAGCATGTTTATAGCTTCCCAGAGAGATCAAAGGTCGGGGTAATAGTACTCTCCCCCAAGTCCCAATTCGCGGGGCAAACTTCATCGGGATGGTCATAAATATACTGTGCCGCTCGCACTTTCCGCAGCAGTTCCCCTGCGCTGCGGCCGACTGCATCGGAAGTGGTCTCTACGTATTGGACAATCCCACTGGGGTCAATCAGGAAGGTACAACGATAGGCGCACCCGGATTCTTCATCCAAGGCTCCAAAGGCCCGTGAAATCTTCCCGGTCGGGTCGGCCACCATCGGGAAGGAAATCTTTTGGATTCGCTTGGAACTGTCATGCCAGGCCTTGTGAGAATGATGCTTATCGGTAGAGACCGAGTAGACCTCTACCCCCATCCGCTGCAGCTGGGCATAATTGTCGGCTAGGTCCTCTAACTCGGTGGGACAAACATAGGAAAAATCTGCCGGATAGAAGAAAACAATCGCCCATTTATCGCGGTAATCCTCACTGGATACATCCACAAAGGAGTCATTGTAGAACGCTATCCCGGACCAGTCCGGCGCTACAGTATTGATCTTGGACACTGTCAGCCTCTTTCGCCTTTAAACCATCGTTAGATGCCTAATACTTTACTTATATGGTAACAGCCGACCGTCGCCCCGGTTAGCCAAATACCGAAAGCAGACAGGTATTTTAGATAGTTATTTCCGATTCGGGCAGTTTTTCCACGTTAATGTCTTTAAAAGAGTAAACCTTGACTCGATTAACAAAACGGGAGGGACGGTAAATATCCCATACCCAGGCATCTTGCAAAGTTACTTCAAAGAACACATCCCCACCGTTATTGTGCATTTGCACGTCTACCTGGTTCGCCAGGTAGAAACGGCGATCGGTTTCCACCACATATTTGAAGATAGAAACCACGTCACGGTACTCGCGAAACAGGGCAAGTTCCTGATGATTCTCATATGCCTCTAGATCTTCGATGCCCAATGTCATCCCTTCTGACTGCTGAAAACTTTCGGAGGCTGCGCCTGTTTTTCGCGGCGGACCTGCCAGGCTTTCGCCAAGGCCGCAGAGGATACCCCCTGTAATTTCCAGCTGAGGCGATGACAAGAATCTAGCCCCATTTTCGCGATTGCCTGCAGATGCTGCGCGGACGCATATCCCTTATTTTTTGCCCAACCATACCCGGGATCGGATAGGTCACTCATTAGTCTATCTCGAGTAACTTTTGCTAATACGGAGGCAGCAGCGATAACCACTGATTTTCCGTCTCCCTTAACCACGGTAGTGACTTCCCGGGCTATTTCCGTTTGCGCGGACGCACTAGGATCTGGTTTCGGCAAGCCTGAGCTAGCGGTCGCGAATAAATCCGTAGGGGCGGACAGATAGTCAAAACTGCCATCTAGGAGCAGTAGTCGCGGAGAAAAGCCCTTTTCTCCCAGTGCTTCTAAGGCGCGGAAGGCAGCGAGCCGCAGGGCGGGGGTTAACCCCTCTTTATCGATTTCTTCGGCACTGGCCATTCCGACTGCCCAGGCTGCTGGCCAGGCGGAAAGTTCGTCAAACATTTCTTCACGCCGCCGTGGAGTTAACTGTTTTGAGTCGGTTAAACCAGCTGGGGGTGGTCCCTCACTGCCATCTATTACTGCTATTCCCACCGCCAGGGGGCCGGCAATCGCGCCGCGCCCAACCTCATCAATGCCTGCAACACATCGCAATCGGGAAAGGGATGTAGGTGAGGAAAGGGCTTGCTGAGCCGGCTCAGCCCCAAATATTTCTTGGGAACGCTGCAGGAGGGAAAGCTCTAGCTCTCGGCTAGGTACGGTTGCCATTTTAGGGAGCAGGGGGAACCGCCGCGAATGCGTCGGTGTTTTTAATTGTCGACAGGTGATTAAGAGGCCACATGATAGCGAATGCTCTCCCGGTAACCTGATCCAGCGAGACGAATCCCCGCGAAGGTTCTTTCATATGGAAACGCGAGTCTTCTGAATTGGAGCGGTTATCGCCCATCACCCAAAGTTTTCCGGCCGGAACGGTGACATCGAATTTGATTAACGAGGGCGCGCTGCCAGGGTTAATGTAACCGGTTTCGTCTACGCTCACTCCGTTAACTTTCAATCTGCCGTTGGTGTCGCAGCATTGCACCCGATCTCCCGGCAGCCCCACAATCCGCTTAACCAGGTGGTTTTGGGAGTCATCGGGGCGCAGACCCACCCAAATCATTATCTTCCCAAATAGGGAAGGCCGGGGGGTGTCCGCATTGCGTTTAAGCCAGTTATCATCATCTTGGAAAACAATCACGTCCCCCCGGTTAAGTTGACGGTATTCGGGAACTAGTTTCGAAACAATGATGCGATCGTTGATTTGCAGGGTTTGTTCCATTGAAGAGGACGGAATCTGGAAGGCTTGCAGCAAAAAAGCTTTAATGATTGCCGAGATCGCCAGGGCTACCACCACCATCATTATGGTTTCGCGAATCATCAACCACCCTTTGGAGGGAGTTTTACGCACGCGTCGTCCGCTCCTTTTGGCTGGGCTATTTTCTGCCCTTCCCGCTAGGGGGCTTACGCCTCGAGTGTGTTCCATCGCTAAACTCCCGCCATCAACCAACATCTCCATCATGTCACATATAGCTAATCGGCTCTGCCATTGGCAGAGCCGATTAACAAATAACGCTATTAGGAGTCGCGACGCTCTTTAATACGAGCCGCTTTACCATGACGTTCACGCAGGTAGTAGAGTTTAGCGCGACGTACATCACCGCGGGTTACTACCTCGAGAGATTCGATGGTCGGCGAGTTTACCGGGAAGGTACGTTCTACCCCGATGCCGAAGCTAACTTTACGCACGGTGAAAGTCGCATTCGCTTGTTTCTTTCCGTGACGGGCGATTACTACCCCTTGGAATACCTGAATACGAGTGTTCCCACCCTCGGTGACGCGCACGTTTACTTTTACGGTGTCCCCGGCGCGAAAATCAGGTAGATCCGAGCGCTGGCTCTTCTGGTTAATCT
>CAMYAU010000002.1 GCA_947253735.1 uncultured Varibaculum sp.
ATGTGGCTCCTGCCTACGCGGCGCAACTTTTTAGTGCCGACCAGCTACCTCCACCAGGGCAGCACGCCGCCGGTACCGGATACCTATTAAAAGAGCGGGTTTCAAGGGTTGCCGATTTTCTAAATGCTTTGAAGACCGTGGCTGATGGTGGGGTAGTAGTAGATCCGGAAGTAGCGGTGAAACTGGTGCGAGAACGCGGATCCGCCCTCGCTAGTCTCACTGCCCGGGAAAGTGAAGTCTTAGGGCTTATGGCACAAGGGTTATCCAATGAGGAAATCGCGAAGAAGCTATTCCTCTCGGGAGCCTCGGTGGCAAAACATATAGCCAATGTGTTTATGAAACTGGGACTGACTCCCGATGAACCTAACCGCCGGGTGCGTGCTGTCCTCGCTTATCTAACTGCCACTGGTTTGCAGTCTTAGGATTTACCGGTCATATTTTCTGGAGAGATGCTTATCATTACGGGGTAGCTACTAGAAAGTGATTTGAAAATGGATATAGAAAATCGAGTGTTTGCGCATCGCGGCTTAAATACTTTAGCCCCTGAAAATACCATGGCCGCTTTTCGGAAAGTTGTGGAGCACGGTCTGAATTGGATTGAAACCGATGTCGATATTTTGGGGGATGGAACCGTAATCATCTGCCATGACACCACTTTGGATCGCACTACCAATAAATCTGGTGGTTACTACGGGCTAACTGCCGCCGATCTAGCTTCAATCGATGCTGGTAGTTGGTTTAGCCCCGAATTTGAGGGAGAAAAGCTTCCTACCCTGCACCAACTGGTTGACTTTATGAATGAGACCGGGCTAAACGCCAATATCGAGATCAAATCCAATGAAGCGGGTGCGGCCATGACTCGTCAGCTGATCCGGGCAGTAATCAAGGAACTGGGGCGCCTTAATGGTCCGGAAGTGATCGTGTCCTGCTTCAACCATGTATTACTGTCGGAGTTCCATGCCTTGGCGCCAGAAATTCCGCTGGGTTGCCTCTATGAAACCTGTGCGCTTTATGATGACTGGCGCTCCGTATTGGAACTGGTGGGAGCCAGCTATATTCACCCCGAACATACCGGTTTGACTCGCGAAAAAGTACGGGCATTCCGCGAGGCAGGATTTGGGGTCAATGTGTGGACAGTTAACTCTCCTGCCCGTGCTAATGAACTATTTAACTGGGGCGCAACCGGCATTTTCACCGATGTAGCGCATTTGATTCCTCGCCGCTAGTTAGCATCCGTCGCTACCCATACCGGCTCGGGTTCTAGATTCACGTTGAATTTGGCTTTTACCTTTTCCTGTACCGCGCGCGCCAGCTCTGCGATGTCCTTAGATGTCGCGTTATTGCGGTTGGTAAGCGCCAGGACATGCTTGGAAGAAAGCGCAGCTCGCGGCACGCCCCCATCCGGGTGCGAGCGGGGGAGGGCGAATCCTTTATCCAATCCTGCGTGCGAAATCAGCCAGGCGGCAGAGGTTTTTACTTTTCCTTCGACTTGGGGAGCTTCGCCAGTAACCGCATTGCGTAACTGCAGGTTATAAACCGGGAAGCGTGGTGCCTGAGGCGGAAGTTGCTGCGCGTCCTCGGAAGAAATTATGGGATTAGTAAAGAAAGAACCGCACGAGCGGGTATTGGGATCGGTGGCATCTAGCACCATTCCCTTAGAGCGACGCAGCTCCAAAACCGCCTCGCGCACCTCGCGCATATCGGCGCGTTCGCCTAACTTAACTCCTAATTTATCGGCCAGCTGTTGGTATTCGATGGGCGCAGACAGGGATGCGTGCGCCAACTGAAAATCTGCTGCTAGGACCACGTAACGTCCGGTATAACCCCAGGTATGTCCGCCTCCGGCCTCCTCGTCATGTAACGAACGTTTAATAATCGAGGTGCGGTAACCGAGCTGCAAATCCCCAACCGGCAAAATCCGGATACCATCACGAAGCCGATCGAAAACTCGCACCGTGGACAAAGTTTCCGCCACTTCGTGACCGTAGGCGCCAATATTTTGTACCGGGGCTGCCCCCACGGTGCCGGGGATTCCCGAAAGGGCTTCTAAACCCATCTGATCTTCATCAATGCAGGCACATACGAACTCATCCCAGGCTTGCCCGGCAGGGGCGCTCACCAGGGCGCCTCCGCAAGCAGTATCTTCGGTTACCGTTACTCCGCTGCGTCGGTCTTGCACCACCACCAGGTCAGAAAGATCTTCTCCGCATAGCACATTGGAGCCTCCGCCCAGCACTAGCAGTTTGTCTCCCGCGCGGTCTGCCTCCCGCACCGCCGCTACCAGCTCATCCTCGGAATCTACCTGGTGAAACGCTTTTGGTTTACCCCCGGTGCCGATAGTGGTCATATCTCTTAAAGCCGGAATTTCGCCGTCCGGAGCCGCAGAACCGGCATCTTCAGCTTTCCGGTACCAAGCAGGAACTGGATTCGTGGGCTGGTGGTCAGTTCGGGGAGCAACCCACTCGCAAGAGT
This sequence comes from uncultured Varibaculum sp., assembly GCA_947253735.1. GTDB lineage: Bacteria > Actinomycetota > Actinomycetes > Actinomycetales > Actinomycetaceae > Varibaculum. Next base: position 2,473 of record CAMYAU010000002.1, read on the forward strand.
CGGTGAAATCGGTTTTTACCATATTTCTATTCTAGGACTTTGCTAGTGCCCATACTCTTTCCGCTACCCCTTTATCACAAATCAAATCGGTGACTACCCCGGTATTTAGGGCTCCCAGCAGGGATTGGGCTTTAGCTTTACCCGCAACTACGCAAAAACGCCGAGGAATATTACGCAGTTGATCAGGGCTGGGACCGGTTGCCCGTCTATTTAATGCTATGTCACTCCAAGAACCATCAGATCGGATCAGGACAGTACAGACATCTCCTACCACTTTGTCGAGCGCTAATTTATTTAGTTCGCTGCGGGACAAGTACCCAGCCGCATATACGTGGGAGGGAATCTCGGCTCTTAGTGCTCCCACGCTGAAGACTGCGAGGGTACAGTTCTCTTGCCAATTAAGGACTCGCCGTACTGCTCCCTCACGCCAAAGAGCCTCTTTAGTATCGGGATTATCAAAAAATGCCGGTACGGGGAACTGTACAATATTAGCTTTCCACTGGTAGGCCATCCGGGACAGTATTCCCCCTACATGCGCGATTCCTGAGGTTTCGGTAGAGGCTGCGCCATTGAGCTGTACCAAAGTTACGTTATCCACATCTTTGGGGGTGATGTGACCGGCCATCTCAGTGGTGGTATTACCCCAGGCGATACCAACGACTTCATCGTCGTGCACCAGTTGCCCCAGAATTTGGGCAGCAGTTTTAGCGACATTCTCGAGGATGCGGTTTTGAGTGGTATCGGGAGGCATCTCTACGATGTGCACGTTAACTCCGAAACGATCTTGTAGCTGTCGCTCTAGCCGGGTGTGTGGCTTATCGGAGGTTTGTACGGAGATAGTGACGATTCCATGTTGGCGGGCATAGGACAACAGGCGCGATACCGTGGAACGGGATACTCCCATCCGCCTCCGGATGGCTTCCATGGTCTGCCCCTGCACGTAATAGGCGAGGGCGGCACTGCGAGCTAATTCATCTCTAGTGCTACTTCTGTACGAAAACTGCTCTTCTGACAGATTCGGTTCATTTGACAAAAATCTCACCTCCACGCCCCCGGGGCGCACGTTTGTTCTCTAGTGTTGAACATTAGTGTTATTCAGCAAAAAATGAAAAATAAGCATAAGCTAAGGATGTTGAGTAACAAAGGTCGTTGCTCGCTCTTGACCATGAGCTATACAACTGAATAACAATACATAACCCAATAACTAGCGCAAAGGAGCGCATATGTTAGCGACATTGAATGATCTCTTGATACCGATGGCAGCTTCTGCCCCAGGTAGTGGAGAGATCTTTGCATCAGAATTTTTCGGTACCGCCATTCTTTTAATGTTTGGTGCTGGTACCTGCTGCACCAACAACCTTTTGAAATCGAAAGGTAACGGCGGCGGCTGGCTAATGATCAACTTTGGGTGGGGTTTGGCAGTGTACATGGGTGTGTACGCTGCCTATAAGACCGGCGGTCACCTCAACCCGGCAGTTACTATCATGAAAGCTGTTTGGCACGGACTGGACAGCAATGTAACCCTTAACGGGGTCGCAGTTGCTAAAGGCGGAATTCCGGTAACCACTACAAACGTGATTATCTACATTGTGGCACAGATGCTAGGAGCCATGGTGGGGGCATTAATCGCCTACCTTGCCTACAAGAAGCAGTTCGATCAGCAAATGGACGATCCCCGCTTTAAGCTGTGGTGCTTCGCTACTGCTCCCGAGGAACGGTCCTACGGATGGAATACCGTCACCGAGATCATCGGCACCTTCGGCCTGTTGGCCTTCGTGATGGTATCTGGCGGTACTCCGACTCAAGTCGGCCCCTTGGCAGTGGCCCTATGTATTGTGGTCATCGGTATTGGTTTGGGTGGACCCACCGGGTACGCCATCAACCAAGCTCGTGACCTGGGGCCGCGTATTATGTTCAGCCTGCTCCCCATGAAGGGTGGAAAGTCTGATGCCGACTGGGGCTACTCTTGGGTCCCGATTGTAGGACCTACCATTGGTGCCATCATCACGCCGCTAATCGTGGTCGGCGTAGGCATGGCTGTCTAGGAAATCTGTTTGTAAAAAAATAAAAACCCTAAAGGAAGAAAGAGACATGACCGAAAAAAAATATGTAATGGCCATTGACCAGGGGACTACCTCCTCGCGAGCAATTTTGTTTAACCATGCTGGAAAGATCGTGTCGGTAGGACAAAAAGAACACGAACAGATTTTCCCGAAGGCTGGTTGGGTTGAGCACAATCCGATTGAAATCTGGGACAACATTCGTGAGTGCGTGGCTGACGCCCTACAAAAGGCAGAAATAAACCGGCACGAGATTGCGGCAGTGGGGATAACCAACCAGCGTGAAACCGTGGTGGTTTGGGATAAGAACACTGGTGAACCGGTTTACAACGCCATTGTTTGGCAAGATACCCGTACCTCGCAGATTATTCGGGAACTCGCGGGTGATGAAGGGCCATCAAAGTATCGCGATATTTGCGGACTTGACCTCTCTACCTACTATTCCGGTCCGGAAATTAAGTGGATCCTGGACAATGTCGAGGGTGCACGTGAGAAGGCCGAAGCCGGGGACCTACTGTTCGGTAACACCGACTGCTGGGTTCTGTGGAATATTACCGGTGGCGTGAACGGCGGCGTACACAAGACTGATGTCACCAACGCTTCCCGTACCATGTTGATGGATATTCGTACCCTGCAGTGGCGCGAGGATATCTGCAAAGACTTCGGAATCCCGATGTCGATGCTGCCCGAGATTTGTTCCTCCTCCGAGGTTTACGGCTATGGCCGTAAGAATGGTCTGCTAATCGATACCCCCATTTCCGGGATTTTGGGTGATCAGCAGGCAGCCACCTTCGGGCAGGCCTGCTTTAAGAAGGGCATGGCTAAGAACACTTACGGTACCGGCTGCTTCGTTTTGATGAATACTGGTGAAGAGCCAGTGTTCTCCAATAACGGCCTGCTTACTACCCTCGCCTACAAGATCGGTGACAATAAAGCGGTTTATGCACTGGAGGGCTCGATCGCGGTTGCTGGTTCACTGGTGCAGTGGCTACGCGACAATCTGGGCATGATCAAGAGCTCGGACGAAATCGGGAAGCTGGCCAGCACGGTAGACGACAACGGTGGCGTTTACTTTGTGCCTGCTTTCTCCGGTCTGTTTGCCCCCTACTGGAAGGATGATGCTCGCGGCGCGATCGTGGGTCTAACCCGCTACAACAACAAGGGACACATTGCACGTGCGGTGCAGGAAGCTACCCCCTACCAGACCCGCGAGGTCTTCGACGCCATGGTGGCGGATTCGGGCGTGGAGCTTAAAGAACTGCGCGTAGATGGTGGTATGACCAAGGATGAAATGGTCATGCAGTTCCAGGCTGACCAGCTGGGTGTGCCGCTAGTGCGGCCAGAGGTACTGGAAACCACGGCGCTGGGTGCGGCTTACGCCGCCGGTATCGCCGTGGGATTCTGGGATGGAGAGCAAGACGTGATCGATAACTGGGCAGAAGGCAAGCGCTGGGAGCCTGGTAATGATCGCGAAGAGTACGACCGCAACTACCGTTTGTGGAAGAAAGCGGTCACCCGCACCTTCGAGTGGGTAGACGCCGATGTAGAGAACGCTTAATCACGTTCGTGAAATATAACTGAATAGCAGAAATAAACTTTGGGGTTTGGATGTTATTAACATCCAAACCCCAAAGTTTTATCTTTTACCGCGTTATTTAAATAATCCGTTTCACCAGATGATAGATACTCACTGTTGCGGGAGTGGGGCCAGGATGTTGATAACTAGCAAGTATCCGAGGCCGAAAAGCGGAGAAATAGGGGGACGCAAATGATTTTGGTTAGGCAATATCCATTTCCCATTAACCCTGTGAGGTGCTGGGCATATTTCTTGGGCAGTATCCGCTATTTCCTTGGCAGTTTTTTGACTTAACCCTTAACGGAACGGGGTGGGACTGAAAATATTTTCAGTCCCACCCCGTTAAATGTATCTATAGCCAGATATATAGCCTAGATACTAAATAAAGTAGCGGTTTTTATCCTTTGACTGCTCCAGCTGCCAGACCTGACTGCCAGTATTTTTGCAACCCCAGGAACAAAATAATTAGCGGTATAACTCCAAGTAGCGCACCCATCATTACCGCTCCTTTAGCCGGGTTGAAGTAACTCATCATGCCGTAAAGCCCAAGAGTAACTGGTTTGATTTCTGGCGAAGACACCATCATCAAAGGTAAGAGGAAGTTGTTCCAAGTGGCGACAAAAATGAACAGAAAAATTGTCACCATCGCGGGAGCGAGTAGACGTAACACCATAGTAAAGAAAATCCGAGCTTCCGAAGCTCCATCAATACGTGCCGCCTCAATCAGTTCGGTAGGTACCGAAGATTGGGCATATACCCTGCCTAGGAAGACACCGAAAGGTGATACACAGGAGGGAATAATGATTGAAAGCATGGTGTTATTGATCCCCATACGCATAAACACGATATACATGGGAATCGTCAGTAACGCTACGGGCATTAACAGCCCTGCCATGATAATACCTAGAGCGGCCCCTTTGCCGGGGAAACGGAACTTGGCGAAAGCATAACCAGCCATCACCGACAGCAAGGTTCCTACCACTCCCGCAACCGTGGAGTAGATAAGAGAATTCAACACCCAACGCCAAAACATACCCTGGGTCCACTCCATGAGTTTGTGGTAGTTAGCAGAGATCGCCCCGGGCAAATCACTAAACGTGGTGGCAAACCAAAGACTATTGGAGCTGATCATCTCAGAATTCGACTTAGTGGAAGCAATAAGCACCCAGTAAATCGGAAAGAGGAAATATATTAGTACCAGTAGCAACACTCCGATAGTGATCAGGCGTGCTCCGTTTGAGGGAGCTATTGAGCGCGGGGGCTCGCCCTCTTTGGAGGGAGTAAAGGCGTAATCTTTAGAAATACTTTTTTCTTTAGTGGTAGCCATTACTTGCTCACCTTTCTTTCAATGAATGCATAGGCGATTGCCAAAAGCCCGGCGATAAGTGCCATCACAATGGAAATAGCACTGGCGGGACCGTCTCCACCGGGTGTTAAAGTGCCCATCATAGTGTTATAAGCCATCATCATGGGGGTATAGGACTTACCCATCCAGGTTTGAGAAGTACCCAGTACCTGTGGCTCATTGAATAACTGAATCGTTCCTACGATTGAAAGCAATACGGCCAGGAGTGCGGCTCCCCGCACCATGGGGATTTTGATTCGAGTGGTAACTTGCCAACCGCTAGCACCGTCAATCCGGGCGGCTTCACATAAATCATTAGGGATGGCTTGTAACGCAGCTAGGAAAATCAACATGTTATAACCGGTATAAGTCCAGGTGGTCATATTAGCCATTGACCCTAAGATCGCGTATTTTCCAAAGAAATTTACATTAACTCCGATTGCTGCGAAACCTTTAACCAGAGGCGATAGGCCTGGAGTGTAAAGATACATCCAAATCATCGCTGCCACTACGCCCGGAATCGCAAAGGGTAGAAAATATCCTAGACGATAAATCGTTACATGCTTGGTTAGGAAAGAATCCAGAAGTAGAGCCAGCGCCAAGGCTGCCAAAATCATGATGGGAACCTGGAAAGCGGTATAGAGCATTACCCTCCCAATTCCCATCCAGAAATCGGAACTGGTCACTACCATTTGGAAGTTCTCTAGCCCTACAAACTTGGTGGTGAGTTCTCCTCCGCCGTAAAGCCCCCCACCGCTGTCTTGCCGGGTAAATGAGCTGATAATAGCGATAATAATAGGAACCAGGAAGATTAGGATGAACAACAGAGCGAAGGGCGCGAGGAATGCCCAACCGGTGAGAGCCTCGTGACGCTCCTGGATCTTTTTCCGTTTTGGATCAGTCTGCCTAGCATTATTGACTGCGGTGACTGCTTTTGTCATTTGAGACTCCTACACTTTTGTTAACAATGAAAGGAGGGGATAGGTATTGACTTACCTATCCCCTCCTTTCTGATGAGTCTGTTAGCTGAAACTAGTGTGAAATAGAGCTATTTCACTTTCAAGTTTAGGCTTTCCAGAGCTTTCTTTGATTCTCCGTTAGCCTGCTCGAATAGATCGGCAACTTTACTCTTACCGTTGACTACGGCATCAGCATTTTCGGTGAACTTCGAGGCTACTGCCGACCAGCCCGGGATGTAGGAGAAAGGATTAGTGGCGTCATTAGCCTTGATAAATTCGGCCATCACATCCTGGCCACCGAAGAAGGTTTTAACAGCTTCCGGAGTCTTGGCATCACCTTTAGCCGCAACTACCAGGCCTTGGCTGCCGAGCTCAGGAATTTGCGTATTGAACCAAGCATTGAACTCCATCGCCTGTTCGGGGGCCTTGCATCCCTTTAGAACAGCTACACCAGAGCCACCGTCGGGGCCGGTCTTTCCCTTTCCGAGGTCGGGTAGTTGAGCAACTTGCCACTGGCCAGATTGAGTGGTGATACCATCTTTGGGATCAGCCAAGAGGGCGGCTTCCCAGGCAGCACCAATAGTACCGATCAGCTTACCGTCGGTAACAACCTTCTTGAAGGAATCATCCCAGCGGTTCACAGTAAGTACCGACTTGTCATCTAGCAGGCCTTGCCAAAAATCCGCTACCGCTTTGGAACCTTCATCAGAAGTATTAACCTTCCAAGCATCGCCGTCGGCGGTATACCACTGAGATCCAGCAGCCGCAGCCATTCCGGATAGAATATTGGGGGTTTCATCAGGCTCAAAGTTACCGATGAATTTGCCCTGGGCAGCAGCTTTCTTAGCTGTTTCCCGGAACTCTGCCGCGGTAGTAGGAACCTTCAGACCCAATTTGTCGAACTCAGCCTTGTTGTATAGATAAACCAGCGGGCCAGTATCTTGGGGCAAGCCTACATACTTGCCGCCTACCGACATCTGCTCAAAAGCTCCCGAGTTGAACTTGTCTTTATACTTAGTGGCATATTCGCTGACATCCATCAGTAATCCCTTGGCGAACACTTCGGGAGTCTCTGAATATCCTACTTGCGCCAAACAAGGAGCATTGTCCGCTTTAACATCGTTTTCAAGCTTCTTAATAAGTTCTTGTGCTTTACCATCCCATTTGGTGGTTTTCACTTGAATATCAGGGTGGTCAGCATTCCATTTTTTAACGATGTCAGCAACCTTAGTCATGCCTTCACCATCAGGTAGACGGTGCACATACTCAATGGTAACTTTCTTATCTGTGGAGCTGGCGTTGTCCGAACTGCCGCTACAAGCAGCCAGTCCCAAAGATGCCATTGCTACCACACCCGAAAGGGCAACGGCACGTTTTAGTGTACGAGACAAAATAGAACCTCCTCGTTGAGTTGATTCGCTTCGATGCGAACCATTTGAAAACTCAAAATGATTATAGCAAAACTGAAATCTCTAGGAGGCTTCTAAAGGATTTTATAAAAATAAATAGTTATCGCTTAAAAGGTTGATTTACCTGTGAAAACTATCTGAAAAAATCCTGGAATTACAGCTTTAGCTAAGGTTGATTTTCCAGAAAACAAAAGCATGTTTTATGGTGGCAGCACTTTTCTGAGGATGTCTAAAAAACAAGCAACCAGGAAAGACTCTGCTGGCCGCAAAATTGACGAACGCTAGAGTAAAACTTGCACACCTGCAAGAGCAGTTTTAATAGCTTCAATATCCTTACGTGAAGACATATCTAAAACCCCGGCAGCAACCGGCACTACGGTTATTTCTTCCCCGTTTTCAATTAGATGACGCACTGCATCTACTAGCTCGTATTCACCTCTTACTGAAGGTTTAATTGCCCGACAAGCAGGAATAATACGCGCGTCAAAAAGCCAACAATTCATGCTGATGGGAGCATCAGGAAAGGCCGATATTTCCGCTTCACTGGGTTTTTCGATAATGTTTTGCAGCTTGCCGTTTTCTACGTCCATAATCGCGTAGCTTTTTACCCGCGCAGCCTCAATATTCGACTTAGCAATCAGCTCTTTTCTAGCGAACCCAGCCGTCGCCAAACCGGGAACCTTCACTATTTGCTTTAAAACCTCAAGCGGATAATAGTTGTCGGAATTCAAAACCAACGCGCGGTCATTGCCGATGAAATCAGCGGCCGCGGCGACCGCGTTAGCAGTTCCTAAAGGTTCCTCTTGGATTGCATAGCTGATGGTAACCCGGCTCTTTTCAACCTGATCATAGTACTCACGGAAAGCATTATGCTCGGGACCGATTACTAAGCAAACTTCCTTAATTCCCGCATCCGCAAAAGAACTGATTACATAGTCTAAAAAGGGCCGTCCCACATTTATCAAACCCTTGGTTCCTGCGGAGGCGGCTGCCGCCTGATCACCTGCGAGATGAGTGCTTCCATCGTCTGCCCGCATCCGGGTTCCCAACCCGCGCGCCAGAATAACTGCTTTAGTTACCATCGTAAAATAATCCTTTATATTCAGATATTCCGCCAAGCAATGCCACTGCCGGGTAAATTGAATTCTTCTCGCTTGCCTCCTGGCAGATTCACCACCGTAAACTGTGGGTCTTCAGTATTGTTAATGACGCAGTATTTTTGTGCCGCTGCGAACTCGGCGACCTCGCAATTGGGGTTGGTGGAACTCCAGAGAGTGTATTGATCCTCTTTGTTCGCGGCAAAGAACAGGATTCTTTCTAGCAGACGGGCATTAGCCGCTGAATAGGGGAGTCCCGAAATATATACCCCTCTTCCCTTTCCAAAGCCATTTACGGCCAGCTGCACCTGTCCGTCCTCAGCACGAATTAATATAGTGTCTTCGCTGATCGGATAGGTGTTTGGTACCGGTTCCCCAAAATCTATTACCGCGTCCTCGCCAAGATCGGCGGTTATAAAATGGGAAGTCGTTACGGGAGGGAAATATTTATCAACTGACAGGGTATGGAAACGCTCCTGATCTACCCCTAAAATGTCCGCTAATTGGAAGAATCTTCCGGGGCGTTCGCTAGAAGCGGGCTGTCCCACTCCTACAAAGGCTCCTCCACACCGCACCCAGCTGCGAATAATGGAAACCAAGCGACCATCATCCCAGATGTCTCCACCGGTAAATGCGGTGTTGTAGGGGCCAGCGTTAATCAATACATCCACATCGGCAGCTATACCGTGCTCGAGTAGATCCTCGAAACTAATAAAACGGACATTTACCCGCATCCCTGATAGGGCTTCTAGGATGCCGTAGTAGGAATGATTGTATTTATTGGGAAGGGCGTGGGCGACAGTAAAGGCTTGCCAGGAACGCATCTTCCCCCAACAGTTAACAATCGCGACATTTAGGAAACCCTGTGCCGGTTCACTGTTTGTCTGTTCGTGAATATCCCGGAATTCATTGGCAATCGCGCTTACCGTGTCCACAAATTTAGGGAACTTAGCTGCCAGACTGAGATAACCCCCGTATCCCATCCGGGCAATTGGGCTACGTAAAATGGCGCGGCGCGCCTTCCTCCAGTTATCTAAAGCTTCGATGCTGGGATCATTTCCTTCGTAGAAAGTATCCGGGAAGAAATAGGGGAGGAAGCGCCCCTCGGTATATTTCACTCCAGGAATATCGGAAATCATTCGAGTAGTAGTGCCATCTCCGATAGACCCCACCACTGCGTCTAAGCCAAGTTTCTCAAAACCAGCGAGATAAGGTTCAGTTCCCAACCACTGGTCCCCCAGGAACATCATCGCTTCCTTGCCCGACTTATGGGTCTCATCCACCATGGTCTTGATATTTTCGTGGACAAAATCAGATACAAAATCTATCCAATCTCGCTGCGGTTTAGTGGGAATGCAGAAAGTAGAATTATAGGTACCACCGTTAACAAAATCTTCAGGACGGATCCGGTAGCCCTTTACCCTTTCAAACTCTTGTAGCGCTTCAGGCGATACAGTAGCGGCATAACCGAACCAATCTACAATTTTTTCCCGATGCTTTTGGTCAAAAACTAGGGTGAACTGGTAAAAGAAAGTAGTAAATCGAACCACATCAGTCTGGGGATTATCCTTTAACCATTGACGGAAAGTGTCCATCACAAATTGTTGAGTTTCCGGGTTCCGGATATCAAAAGGAATCTCGTGTTCCTTGTCGCCCCAATCATTCGTGAGGTGGTTATACATTTGGACTGGGTCCCAGATGATATACGCCAAGAAAGTAACCGTATATTCATGCATGGGGATAGCTTCAGAAATCTTGACTACCTGCAGGGTAAAATCTGCTTCCCAGTTCGCAGGATCAACTACCTCCCCGGTGGTGCGGTCGATGACTTCCCAATAGTGTTTAGGATCAGCGTCTTGATTAACTTGCAGTTGTTCTTCGTAAAAACACTGCATAAACGGGATAGATACTGTATCTTTCTCCGCCAATACTCGTTGGGAAAGCAAATAAATCTGTGGGGTTTGATCCATCCGTTTGCTGATGAACTCATTATGTCCCCGAGTTGGAAAATAGGCTGAATATACCTTTTTTCCCAGTTTTAGTACTTCTTGGTCAAGCTGGGTGCCATCAGCATTGCGAATGGCATCCGCCCCCCATAGCTGACCAATACGAGTAGTTTCCGCAACAAAATTCTCTTCACTAGGAATAGTAAAACGCCCGGTTGTCATCTGATTCTTTCTGCTAGTTTTTCAAGGAGAACAGATTTTATGGATTATATTGCTTCCGAATATTTTCACATCACTACGAGGCGGTATCCCATACCGCGCACGGTCACGATGCGTTCTGAACCGATCTTCCGCCGTAGGTAGCGCACGTATACGTCCACCACATTCGAACCGGGATCAAAATCGTAACCCCATACCATATCCAGTAATTGGGAGCGAGAAAGCACTTGGTCAGGATGTTCCATGAAGGCTTGCAACATGGTGAATTCGCGAGCTGACAGCTCAACCGGTTCCCCGTCAATGGAGGCATAGCGAGTCCGCAGATCCAAGTGCATGCCTCCTACATTAATCTGCACCATATTAGTGGGATCATCGGAAGTGGCATTCTTCAGACGTAGCCTAATGCGCGCTAATAGTTCTTCGAAGCGGAAAGGCTTAGACATGTAGTCGTCGGCGCCCTGCTCTAACCCGCTAACAGTGTCCTCTACCGAAGAACGCGCGGTAAGCACAATGATCGGTAGGGTAGCTCCTTGCCCGCGAATCTGCTCTAGTACTTCAAAACCGTCCATATCAGGCAAACCAATATCTAGGACGATTAGGGAATAGTCTCCCCCCAAAGCTCCCGAAATGGCATCGGATCCTTTGTCTACTACCGTGACGTTGTATCCGGCGGAAGTGAGTCCTTTAGCTACAAAAGAGGAGATGCCGGGCTCATCCTCCACCACTAAGATGTTTGTCATGTCTTATCCTCCTTGTATTTCGTCTTTGCAATCATCGTTTGAGATAGGCAGGCTGATATTAAATACCGATCCCACTGAAAGCGCAGATCGTACCTGTAATATTCCGCCATGCGCCTGTGCGATGGCGTTCACAATTGATAATCCCAGACCAGAGCCCGCATATGAATGGTTAACCCGCATGAAACGACCAAAGATTTGCTTTTGATCCTTGGGATCGATACCAATCCCCTGGTCACGAACCCAAAGATTGAGACGATGAGTACCTTCCACCGGGGGAACTTGTGAGATCATCTGCAGATCGGGGGCGGTAATTGTGCTCGCCGGTACTGGATGGCCTTGCTGATCCAATAAGGGCTGTTCATGGTCGATCCCCGCACCCAGGGTAATCACGCTTCCGGGGGGAGCGAACTTGGAAGCATTTTGGGCTAGGGCGAGGAGAGCTTGCTGCAAACGTTGGGGATCAGCAGTGGTGGGGACGATAGTGAGATTATCGATTCGCCAGTTAAAATCGCCCAGTTGGGTCGCGTTTTCAAAGGCATCCATCAGCAAGTCCCCGATATCTACCCGTTCGGGTCTAATAAAGTCGGGACGATCGCTCTTGGCAACGGTAATCAGATCTTCGGTGAGCCGATGCATCCGCGATAATTCTTCTAAAGCCAGTTCCCGAGTGCGGGCAGTATCCTGCGGATCATTGGGATTTAGTAGTTCTAAGTGTCCGCGAACTACTGTTATTGGGGTGCGTAACTCATGACCTACATCGTTTAGCAGGTCACGTTGCTCATCGAAACTAGATTGCAGGCGGGCAATCATGGAGTTCATCTGGCGGGTAACATCCGCTAGGTCATCATTACCCTCGACTGGGAGGCGCTTAGTTAGGTCCTGTTCATTGGTGATTGAAGCCATCAGGTCCCGCAGCCTGCCGATAGGGGCAAGCAGAGATTGTGAAGCGCGAACATTCACCAGCCCTACCAGGGCCAAAACTAGGAATGAAATTCCGCCGAATAATAATAGTTGGGTCTGAGCGGGGGTAATATCTACTGAATAGTTAGAGATGATCGCCAATACAGCGTCATCCGTATTTGCCGCGCTAAGCGGTACCATTCCTACCGCATAGGTGGCCTGATCCGTGCGGATCATTAGCATTTTGGCGGAGTCGAAATCTGAGTAACTGGCGAGTTTTTCCAGAAGTTGCGCATCCTGATGGATGGCGGAATCTCGCGCTCCTTTTTGTCCGATTAGTTTTCCGGCGGAAAATCCTAGCAAGCTACCATTATGGGGAGCATCTTCTACGTCAATAAATCTGGTTAAAGCTTCTTTTGCCGAGGCTATTCCCCCTGTAGCTTGGGTATTTTCAGCTTTGACAAAGTTGCGAAGGTCGTTGGTGATTAGCTCCGTCTGAGAATGCTCTGCATGGGATATTTGGAATATTCCGCTGACTAATAGAATTAGTCCCACTACTGTCAGAGCGAATCCGGATATTAATACTGAGTGCACTAACATCCGGTTACGCAGGTTAGTGATTCGCAGCTTATGTTCGTTGCTGTCAGGTTTGATGGTTTTTTCCACTACCCTGCGAGGACGGCTTTGATAAGCGGCGCGTTCCGAGGGGGTCGCAGAATCATTAACTCTTGGTGGTAGGGGTTGCGATAAGGGACTTGCCGGGTTCCCCTCGGCAGGGTTAAGAATCTGCGGCAGGGTCATTTCCCCGGGTAACTGTACCGTTGAAGGAAGTCCGTTAGCCGAAACCGGAGCGGGTGCTGCTGCCTGAGGCTGGTAACCAGGCTCAGGCAGTGCCGGTGAGACAGCTGGGTCAGCGGGAGGGTTATTTTTAGGGTCGCTGAGTTTTTCACTCATGGCTGGCCCCCTCGCTGGTTGCAGGGGCAGTGGAGGGTGATTGCGGAGCTTGCTCCGTAATCACCGGCGTTTGGGGCGCAAAAGTAATTGTGGGCCCCAAATCGTAAACCCCGTTTAGTACCAGGGCACGTATACCGATTAGAACCGCAGCTGAAAGGGCGACACATACGACTGCTACAGCTACGAACCTGCGCACTTTACTGCCCTCCCTTGGTTATCTAGAATCGTCAGGACACTCGCGCGCCCCTTTCTAATGATTATAGATTATAGAGAGGGTACAAAGGACAACCTATTTTACTTGATTAAGAAAATCGACTATCCGGCCGACACCTTCTTCTAGGTCTTCATCGCTTAACGCATAGGAAAGTCGGAAGAAACCAGAAGGGCCGAAGGCCTCGCCAGGAACTACCGCTACTTCAACTTTCCGGAGCATTAAATCAGCGAGTTCGGCTGAGGTTTGCGGAGTCTCGCCCGCAATTTCGCGTCCTAAAATTCGTTCTACGCTGGGGTAGCAGTAGAAGGCTCCGTGGGGCATGGGAACTTCGAGGTCTGGAACCTGTCGTAGCAGCTCGACCATGCGCTTGCGACGACGATCGAAGACCTCACGCATTTGCTCAACTTTATCCAGTGGTCCGCTAACGGCTGCTAGAGCTGCCCGTTGTGCAATATTCGAAACGTTTCCAGTGGTGTGGGACTGGAAAGCCGCGCAAGATTTGATTACGTCAGCCGGAGCGATCATCCAGCCCACTCGCCAACCGGTCATGGCGTAGGTTTTTGCCACTCCGTTTAATACCAGAGTCTGTTTGGCCAGTTCCGGTACCAATTTCACAATGTGCTCAGCGTGCACCCCGTCGTAGATGAGGTGTTCATAGATTTCATCAGTGATGACCCAAATATCGTTTTCTAGCGCCCACTGTCCGATAGCTTTTAACTCATCAGCGTCATAAACCGCGCCGGTGGGGTTGGAGGGGCTGACCACTAAAAGCGCTTTAGTTTTTTCAGTTTTTGCCGCCTCTAACTGCTCCACCGTGACCTTGTAATGCTGATCTGCCCCGGCCATTACAGGAACCGGAATTCCGCCTGCAATCTTGATCACTTCCGGATAGGTCGTCCAATAGGGGGTGGGCATGATTACTTCATCGCCGACCTCTACTATCGCGGAGAAAGCTTCGAAAACTGCCTGTTTACCGCCGTTAGTAACAATAATTTCGGTGTTGGGGTCAACTTCGTAGCCTGAATCGCGCAGGGTTTTTTGGGCAATAGCTTCCCGCAACTGGGGTAAACCTTTCCCCGGGCTGTAATGATGCATTGTGGGATCCGCGCAAGCTGCTTGCGCGGCCTCAACAATATAGTCAGGTGTCGCAAAATTGGGTTCCCCAGCGCCAAATCCGATTACCGGATGCCCCTGAGCTTTCAATTCTTTCGCGGCGGCATCTACTGCCAAAGTTGCGGAAGGAGAGATTTGGGCTAGACGATTCGAAATTCTGTGTGCATGCGGTTTGTTCATACCCTCATTTTGCCATGCCTGGACGGCAGTTAGCTTATACGACCAAAATTTGGCTCTATTTGTGTTCACTATGGCGTTTAAAGGTCAAAACCTAACCTGCATAGGGGGTAAAGATGCGTTTTTCCCCACTATGTGCCCGTAGGTTGGACGTGACCCGTAAAACCTCATAAACTTATTTAGCACCTTAATCGGTCAGCCATTCGGCTGAAAGGGCAGTGGCGCAATTGGTAGCGCAACGGTCTCCAAAACCGTAGGTTGTGGGTTCGAGTCCCGCCTGCCCTGCAAATCTGAAACCTGTGCCGGGCCCGGTACAGGACGAAATAGGGGCTTCGACGGGAGCTCCAAGACAACAAGTGAGGAAACGATCTTGGCACCTAACGAGGGCGCAGTCTCCGTAGAGGCAGATGTCAACAAAACGAAAATTAGTTTTTGGGGTCGCATCGTGCAATTCGTGCGGCAGGTCATTGCCGAGTTAAAGAAGGTTGTCTGGCCGACTCGCGATGAGCTCACCACCTTCTTTGTGGTCGTGATTGTGTTCGTACTGGCTATGATGGCCTTTTCTGGAGTTGTCGACGTAATCACCGCCTGGATAGTAACCAAAGTTTTCGGCGGTTAAACAAGGAGCAAGATTTGCAAACAGGCAATATGGAGCAGGAAGAAACTACTGTGAGTAACGATCCCGTATTCTCCTCAGAGGCAGGAGCTGCCAACAGTGCGAACGCGCAGGGTGAAGACAGTGATCAGCTGAATACAAGTGAGGAAACGCAGGCTCCCGTAGAGGAAATAGCCGAGGAACCGGCAGCTCAGGCCGAGGAAACTTCTCCCGCTTCAGCAGCTGTTCCGACAGAGCTGGAGATTACCGACACTGCGCAAGACCAAGAGCTTGCTCCCTCTGCCACCGCAGAGGAACTATCTAAGGTCGAGCAAGACAAGCTGCGCGAAGAACTAGAGTTTCTACCTGGTTATTGGTACGTCCTCCATACCTATTCCGGGTATGAGCGGCGGGTGAAATCCAATCTGGAACAGCGGATCGTCACCTTCAATATGGAGGATCAGATCTACCAGATTGAAGTACCGATGGAGAAGGTTGTCCAGGTTAAATCCACTGAACGCAAAGTGGTGGATCGGGTACGTATTCCGGGTTATGCGTTGGTACGTATGGAGGCGGTCGAAGACGCCCCCGATGCCTGGCGGGTAGTGAAAGAAACTCCGGCGGTCACTGGGTTCGTGGGGGACTCTCAGCACCCGCTGCCGTTGACCGAGGACGAAGTGGTTTCCATGTTGGCGCCTACCCCAGCCTCCATCAAGGCTGCGGAACTGCAGGACGAGCGTTCTAGCAAGGCTAAGGCCGCAGACCAGCCGGTGATCGAGGTAGATTTCGAGATTGGCGAGAATGTGACGGTTACAGATGGGCCGTTCGCAACTATGCCAGCTACCATTTCCGAGATTATGCCTGACCAGCAGAAACTTAAGGTACTGGTGGTTATCTTTGATCGGGAAACTCCGGTAGAGCTCGGATTTAACCAGGTGGCAAAGATTTAATTGCTCACAGTGAGCAGTCCAAATTGGTTGTAAGGGCGGGTGCGCCCTTAGAATGGACGATTGTGCTGGCAGTTTTTCTACGGAGAAATTACCAGACCGCAAAGAGTTTCCGGCAACCGCCGGGAAAGTAAAATTAAGAAATTATATTGAGAAGGACCCTATATGCCTGCCAAGAAAAAGAAGGTAATCGGCCTGATCAAATTACAGATCGAGGCCGGTGCTGCTAACCCGGCGCCCCCAGTGGGGCCCGCGCTTTCGCAGCACCAGGTAAACATCATGGAGTTCTGCAAGGCCTATAATGCGGCTACGCAGGATCAACGCGGGAATGTGATTCCGGTAGAAATCAGTGTCTACGAGGATCACTCCTTTGACTTTGTGCTCAAATCCCCGCCGGCTGCCCAGCTGATTAAGAAAGCTGCTGGGATTGCCAAAGGCTCTGGTACGCCGAACACCAATAAGGTGGCGAAGCTGACCATGGATCAGGTTAAAGAGATCGCCGAGCAAAAGAAGGATGACCTGAACGCGAACGATATCGATGCGGCAGCAAAGATTATCGCGGGAACGGCTCGTTCAATGGGAGTTGTCGTCGAAGGCTAACCCCACGACCACCCCAAAAATAAGACTATAAACCGTGGAGGGGAATGTGCGCCCTCACCACAACCTGCAAGGAGAAAAGCAGATGAAAAAGCACTCGAAGGCCTTTAAACAGGCCGCTGAAAAGGTTCATAAGGATCGGCTCTATCAACCGCTAGAGGCTTTCCGCTTGGCGAAAGAGATTGCTTCCACCAAGTTTGATTCCACCGTGGATGCGGTTTTCCGTCTCACGGTTGATCCGCGGAAATCGGATCAGATGATCCGGGGCACCGTTTCTTTGCCCAATGGCACTGGTAAGACCGTTAGGGTCCTGGTTTTTGCCAATAGCCCCAAGGATAAGGAAGCATTGGAAGCCGGAGCCGATGAAGCTGGTGGCGATGAGCTAATCGAAAAAGTTCAAGGAGGGTACCTGGACTTCGATGTAGCGGTAGCTACTCCGGACATGATGGGTAAAGTGGGGCGGCTCGGTCGCGTCCTGGGGCCGCGTGGCCTCATGCCTAACCCGCGTACCGGTACCGTCACTATGGACGTCGCGAAGGCGGTTAAAGAGATCAAAGGTGGGCGGATCGACTTCCGGGTTGATAAGCATGCCAATCTGCACCTGGTGCTAGGTAAGAGCTCTTTTGATGCCGAAAAGCTGGCAGAGAACTACCAGGCAGTTCTGGATGAAATCCTGCGTCTGCGCCCGGCAGCCCTAAAGGGGCTGTACATCAAGAAGGTCGCGATCTCTACCTCTATGGGGCCATCCATCCCCTTGGACAGCTCCCTGACTAAAGATCTAGCGACTGACGATCCTCGCTAAGGATTGCCGTACCCGCCTTAGGGCAAAGGCACAATAGCTGAAAATCAAAGGGATCCCGCCGGTGGGAAAATCCGCCGGCGGGATTCCCTTTTTTGCTGTCCACGGATTATCACTAGACATGGGGCTGGCTCGGTAAAAGCACTCCGGGGACCCCGATTTCCTCGCTTAAGCGAGGATAGGAAGTTGTAAGAGGAGGTAAATAGGTATGTTTCCGACTAAGCAAGATACTGGCGGCTTGCGGTCCCTGTCGTATCTTTTACCGGCCGCGCCCCCAGTCGTTATTTGCCTAAATCCTGCAGGGAAGTTTTTTGAGCTGGCAAACTTAGCGCTACGCAGGTTAACTTGCGTTCTTTCTGATCTTTCCAACTGGTTTCAGTAGGGGACAGCGGGTATAAATCCCACTGGGAATCGCGGTAACTAATACCCGCAAACTCTTGGAATTCCCGGGGACATTCTCTAAGGGCTAAGTCGTAGAGTTGTTTTTCTCCCGGGTACGAGGCGCCTGATAGCTTTTTGATTCCTACCACCTGAGAGTTATGAACGCGTTTGCAACTCACTCGTTCTACCTGTCCAGCGGGCTGAGCACCGCTGAGTACTTCCTCAGGCATATTGAAACAGTCTCCAACTTTAAGATCAGAGGTAGCTACCGGCTGCGAAGAACACCCGCTTAAAGTTCCCAAACTAAGGACCGCAAGTAGACAGTACAGTGCTATACGGATTCTTAAGCGGGGAAAAGGAACGGTAGCCATCGCTTCCACACTAATAATCCCTAGTAGGGGAAGATCGCGTGAACCAAGAAATAACTGAGCGCTCCAATCAGTCCCGCACCCGGCAAAGTTAGGATCCAGGCGATGGCGATATTACCGGCTACTCCCCAGCGCACCGCAGAAAGCCGCTTGGTGGCGCCCACCCCCATAATCGCGGAGGAAACCGACTGAGTAGTAGAAATTGGAGCGTGCCAAAGGAACGCGGTGATATAGAGAATCGAGGCAGAAGTAGCTTCCGCTACAAACCCGTGAGCCGGGGTAACATCGATAACTTTTGACCCCAGGGTGTGCATAATGCGCCCGCCACCAAAATAGGTACCCAGGGAAATCGCGCCGGCCGCAGCCAGTTTCACCCAGAAAGGAATCTCCATAGGAGCGCCGGGCTCGACGGTGTGATAACCCGCAGCTAACAGAGCCATGGTAATAATCCCCATGGTTTTTTGCGCATCCTGCAGTCCGTGACCGAGAGCCATTGCCGCTGCTGAAAAGCGCTGCATGAAGCGGAAGTTATTCATGGTGCGGTGGTAGCTAGCCCTCTGCAGTGCAGATAGTAAGAACCTCATCACGAAATAGGCGGTAAAGAATCCCAACAAAGGTGAAACCACCATAGGGACTAGGACGTGACTGACGATCCCCGACCATTGCACCGTAATAGTGGCAGCCAATCCCACCCCAGCCATTCCGCCAATCAAGGCATGCGAAGAGGAAGAAGGTAAGCCAAAATACCAGGTAATAATGTTCCAAATGATTGCCCCAACTAGGGCAGCCAAAATGATCACTAAACCATGTTGGCGTTCTGCCATTGAGTCCGCGGTGGTGAAATGGGAAATATCAATAATCCCGTTACCAATAGTTTTCGCGACCCCGGTCCCCAACATCGCCCCAATCACATTCATGATTGCGGCCATCAAAAGAGCGGACTTCGGGCGCATTGATCGGGTTGAAACGCAGGTGGCAATGGCGTTAGCGGCATCGTGGAAACCGTTGGTGAAATCGAAGATCAAGGCAATGGTGACTACGGCGATCACCAACGCATAGGTGGTGTCCACTCTTACGACTCCTTGATATAGATAGCCTCAACCGCGTTAGCTAAGGTTTCAAAAGAGTCGCAGGCAGTCTCTAAAGACTCGATTACGTCCTTAATCTTGATGATGTAAATTGGGTCAGTTTCAGAGGAGAACACCTCAGCCAACATTTTTCGGTATTGCTTATCGCCCTTGTTTTCCAGGCTGTTGATATGTACCGTGAAATCTTTAAGGTCACGTCCTCCCCGAAGCTTAGGGATAGCGAGTGCAGTTTCCTGTGCGCACTCTCGCAAGATCTTTGCCTGCTTTTCCAGCCGTCGCGGAATGTCGTTGATTTCGTAAAGGACGATCAAATCTCCGGCCTCGTCGATCCCATCCATGCAGTCATCTAACGCGCCGGTTAGTAGGGAGATATCCTCCCGGTCCATGGGGGTGACGAAAGTTGCATTCAACATGCTCATCGTACGGTGGGTAATCTCGTCTGAATCATGCTCTAACACATGCAGCTGTGCCCGCAGCTCTTTGCGTTCTTCGAAAGAGTCAACCTGGGTGATTTTTAGCAATAATTCGGACGCGGCATCTAGGTTCTGTGCCGCTTTAGTGAACAGGTCGAAGAAATCTTCTGTCTTCCGTTTTTTCTTGAACAGCATCGGTGCCTCCTTGACGAAGAACTATCCATTCCAAGGTTATCCAACTTTTGTTTGTAATCTAAAATTCTTATTCCCCGAACTTTCTAAGAAAATAAATCTGGGTTTAGCTGCGAAAATAATAGGGTGTATTGATGGGGTAAATGGGACTTTGGTACTGAAGTTCCTATGGGATATGTGGATCGTTAGGGTCTAGTAACCGGCGCTGTTGCTGGGGAAGCTGGTGCTATGGAGAAAAAAGATGGACCAACGGCCCAAAAAGGGTGCTAGATGTCTAGATCTTAGATAATGCGTGGGGAGGAGAAGGGAAGTTCGTAAAGAAAAAACGCCGGATCGAGAAGCGCCAGTCGGCGCTGAGGCCGCTCGTAGCGGCAATTTTTGGAGCCCGGGGCTAAACGATCCGACGCGTCTTCATCCTATCGAAAGCCCATCTTTCTCGCATCTATGCAAGTAGGCGGGGTCGTTTCTGGGTATGTCTTTGCTGAGACTCAGGTGCTATAGAGATAATGGGAAGGTGATTAGAACTGGACGTAAATACCGCCTCCGTCGTCTGATGGCTCTAGCAATTCTGCTGGCAGTTGTATCCCTAGTGGCGAGCGTGATTTACGCTTTTACCCGGGAAGAAACTAGCGTTACCCCCGTTCCAGAGCCGCGGATGCCTCCGGTAAATTCCCAAGGCTTTGACGCCACCAACTTAATCAGTAGCGAGGAGTTTGTGCGCTGGGACTCCCTGTCTGCTTCGCAAATCCAGGCCTTTATAAAGGATTGGGGATACGGGTGTCGGACCGGGAAAGCTAAGGCAATGCCGGAAAGTACGGGGATTGCTAAGGGAAGTGTCGCTAGTGCCAGTGAACAGGTGGAAGTACCGTGTTTGAAAGATTTCCGTGCTTCCTTGCCTCCCCATGATGCGGACCGCTTTTGCCCACAGCCGGTACAGGGAGGCGATAATCTAAATGCTGGTGAGGTCATTGCCCAGGTTTCCCGTAGTTGTCGGATTAACCCGAAAGCTATTCTGGTAACCCTGCAAAAGGAACAGGGTTTGATTACCGTTTCTTCCTCCCGCCTCACTCCGAGACGTTATGAAATAGCGATGGGCTACGGATGTCCCGATCACACCCAGTGTGACCCCCAGTTCTTCGGGTTCGGTACCCAAGTGTATTACGCGGCGCGCCAGTGGCGACGCTATCAGGCAGATCCCAGCCAATATGATGTGCAAGCGGGTAAACCAGTTGCTTTAGGTTTCGGTCCGGATTCGCGCTGCGGGAGTAAGGAAATTGTTCCGCAAAACTGGCCCACTGCTGCTCTCTATAACTACACCCCCTACTTAGCTTCGGCTGATGCCCTGGCGGGAATAAGCGACGAGTGCGCGCAGCCAGGGAACTTGAACTTTTATCAGTTCTATAAAGCCTGGTTCGGTGATCCGCGCCAGGGTGGGGGAGAAGTTCTGACCCGGAAAGCCCTGGCGGAAAAACAGGCACAAGAAAAAGCCAAGGAATAAAAATAATTACCTGATTTAATTTAATATCCGTTATTTGCGCAGGAAAATGCTACAATTAGGCCGAGCGTTTGCAAGTTGACGCTCGGGCGCAGGATGTTATGGGAGGTATCCTACGCCGAGGGGGAGGATGCCAGGTATTTTCCCCTTTCTCGGAATCCCTACCGAGCATTGTTAGGGACTTGGGGGCTCAGGCAGGAAGCCTGAGCCCCCAAGTAATTCCCGTCCTCGACCCTTGAATGCTTCTTTCGGGATTCTAACTAGCTGTTGCACCTATGGAAATGTCGCAGTAACTGATTGCACGGGGGCAGGAGGAACAACTTCTCTCTCGCGCGTAGTCCGGGAACAGGGAGGAAAAACTTTTCCCCGCATATAACCGTATATAGCCGCATATGCCGTGTGCAGCAGCTACAATCGGAACCTCGGGGATCCTCACTTAGGTGCAGTTAGTCGGTGGGGTCGGGATTTTTTAGGGCTGTTAGCGGGGAGTCTAAAACTAGTGCCTGTAGGTAGAGGATAAAACCGGTACCGAAAAACGGCATCAAGATGATGCCACTCCAGAAAAGACTGGGGCGCAGGTAGAGAGCAACTAGCGGCAAGATCGTAAAAAGTAGCGCGCTGAGGGTGCGGGGCAAATGTCCAATGGCGAGCAACGCGGCATTGCGTAGAGTCTGCTTAAACGAGGCTGAAAACTGAGAAGTATAGGCAAAAAACCAAATGCCTATGGCAGTTATTACCGCCATACCGAGCAGCACTCCAGCACGCATTACCAGCTGTGAAGTGGAAGAGGCCGGCAAATACTTGATGAGTTGCAGCTGGTATGCACCCAGTAGGAGCAAAGCAATCAATAAGATTCCGCCACCGAAAGCGGCTCGGAAATCAGCACGAAAACGCCCCCAAAAGGTAAAACCAGGCCGGGCGCCCTCTTCATTTACATTCTGTAAAAGTACGTAAAAGCCAGCGCTCAAAGCCGGGCCGAGGGTAATGATCGGAATCGAAGCAATGGTAATAAAAACACTGACTATAGCCACATCTGCTACTAAAGACAGCACAGCGGCTAGCGAGCCGTAGTGTGAAAAAAATCGGTTCATGGTACCCCCTATAACCTTTAAAGTATCGCTAATTGAGGCGGCTACTAAACGCTAGGGGCCTGACCGGTGGAGTCTCCAATCAAAAGGTCCCCCCGTAACAGCACCTGGGGTTTTTTGAGGGGGCGCTCATATATTTGAGAAAATAGCAGGCGACAAGAGTTTTCCGCCAACTGATGAATGGGCTGTTTAACCGTGGTTAGCGCGGGGGTAGTGTAACGCGCGAACGGGATCCCATCAAAACCGGTTACCGAAACTGCTTCGGGGATTTTTAACCCCGCATCGATCAATGCTTTTTGAGCTCCTAGGGCAATGACGTCACTAATAGCGGCCACGGCGGTAAAAGGCGTTTTACGTTCCAGTAGCCGGCATGCCATTTGGTAGCCATAACTGAAGGAATAGGGATTATCACCCTCGCCTCCTCGCACGATCAAGCGTTCGTCAGCCTCAATTCCGTTAGCTTCTAGTGCGGCGATAAAAGCTTTTTCACGGATTGCCCCTACAGAGCGTTCTGCCTGGTCCGGTCCAAGGAAAGCGATCCGACGGTGTCCTAGTCCGGTTAAGTGGGAAACAATGGAAGAAATTCCGTGGGCTTCATCGACGCTGACTGCAGCGATATCGCTATCCCAGCCAGGCGCGGGGGGAACCGTACATAGGACGAAGGGCAGAGGAAAGTCATCGAAAATTGCAGTGGATTCGCGGGCCTCGCCTCCTAAAAAAAGCACCCCGGTGGCTCCGGAATCTTGGTAGGCGCCCCGTCCGACACTCACCTCGTCTGCCTCGTGCGATACTCGCAAAAGAGACATTTGGTATCCGTGAGCGCGGATGGCTTGTTCTAGTGGATCGATGAGGGACAAGAAGAAAGGATTCGAGGGGCCTTTCATTACCAAAGCGATATTTTTGAGATTTTGAGCTCTTAGGCTTTGAGCATGACGGTTGGGCTGGTATTGCATTTCCTGCGCAATTTTTAAGATCCGAGCCCGGGTTGTGGGGGAAATGCCGCTGCGATTATTGAGGGCGCGTGAAACGGTAGTGATGCCTACCTGAGCGGCAGCGGCCACTTCTCTGATAGTCACGGTAGGCGGGTGCGGCATAGTAGCAGATCCTTGGTTTAGATAAAATCCAGTGTTTATTAAAGATGCCAAGGGTTGGGGTGGGAGTTTTTTGCTTCCACCCCAACCCTTGAATCTAGGTTTTAGCCTTTAACGGCGCCGGCGGCTACACCCTTAATGATGTATTTCTGCATAAAGATGTAGAAAATTACAATCGGGATAATTGCCAGAACCAACATTGCCATAAGAGCGCCCATGTCTTTGTCGCCATTTGAACCCAACAGAGACTGAACCACAATCGGGATGGTGCGGTATTCGCTGCCTGGTCCTAATACTAGGTTGGGCAATAGGAAGTCGTTCCAGATCCACATGGTGTTAAGGATAGCCACGGTAATCGCGGTGGGCTTCAGCATCGGCAGTACTACCCGGAAATAGGTTTGTACCGGGTTACAGCCATCAATAGTGGCGGCTTCTTCAATATCGACTGGAATCGACTTGACGAAGCCGGCAAACATAAAGACGCTTAGACCCGCCCCGAAACCGAGGTAAAGAACCACCATACCCTGCGGATTATCTAGGCCCAGGATACTGGAAACCTGCACGGTGGGGAACATGACCATTTGGAAGGGAATCACCATCGAGAATACAAAAATATAGTATAGGGCGCGGGTCCACCAACGCTTTACCCGGGTGATGTAGTAGGCGGTCATCGCGCATAACATCACGATTACAAACACCGAGCTAATAGTGATTACAAATGACCAGAAAATTGAACTAAAGAAGTTCGAGAGTTCCAGACCTGTTGCGTAGTTTTTAAGCCCTACGAAATTCTTCCCCATAGGTAGACCGAAGGGATTATTCGAGAGTTCGAACTTTGACTTGAAGGAGTTCATAACTACGAACAGGATTGGTCCGATGAAAACGCAGGTTAAAGCGATTAAGATAATGTATGAGATTACCTTGCCAACGGGGTTAAATCCAGAATCTTTGACGCCCTTATCGGTCTTTCGCTTAGCGACAGGCTGCGCCGGGGCAGCAGTGGTAGCGGTGCTCATGCTTCAATCTCCCTTGAACGAGTTGCACGTAGTTGGAACATGGCGATAGCCACCACGACTACTACGAAAATAACTGCTTTGGCCTGTCCTACGCCCTCCATATTGGTCTGGGTAAACATCGATTTAACGATGTTGAGAGCGACCATTTCGGTTTTAGCCGTAGGTGCGCCATTTGTTAGCGCTAAGTTCTGGTCGTACATCTTGAAGGTATTCGACAAGGTTAGGAACAGGCAGATGGTGATGGAGGGCATCACCATTGGAATGGTGACATTGCGCAGTACCTGCCAGCGGCCTGCGCCGTCGATTTCGGCTGCCTCGGTGAGTTCTGGAGGAACATTCTGCAGACCCGCAATGTAGATAATCATCATATAGCCAACTAACTGCCAGTTAATCAGCAAAATAAGCCCTATGTATCCGTATTTCCAGTCACTTACCAAGGTGCTACCGTAGTTCTGCAAAACAGCGTTGATAATAATTTGCCAGGTGTATCCCAAGACAATGCCGCCGATTAGGTTAGGCATAAAGAAAACAGTCCTGAAGAAGTTGGTGCCCCGGAGCTTTCGGGTCAACACCCACGCAATTGCGAAGGCAAAAAGATTTACGGTGACCATCGAGACTATTACTACTAATGCGGTGAAGAAAAACGAGTAAGTGAAATTATCTCGAGCATTAAAAGCCTCGACATAGTTGTCGATTCCGATAAAGGTCGCATCGGTGATGGTGGTGAATTCGCAAAAAGAAAGGAAAAAACCAACGATGAACGGTATCAGAAAAGCGATTAGAAAGGCTGCCAGAGTGGGCAGCACGAAAAGTGGGAAATAATATTTTAAAGTCGACTTCATGGTCTATCCATTTCCTTAGACCGGTGGATAAAAGCTTTTACAAAAACTAGGTTTACTGAAGAATCAAGTCTTCACCGAGTTGATTTGCAACTGTTAGTGCCCTTATAGGTGGGCAATAGGAAGCTAGCAAGGGAGGTGGCAGATGATAGCCGGGAGGTTTTCATCTGCCACCTCCCCCTCGCAGGAGTTCTCTCTTTTATCTAACCGAGACTACTGCTCAGTTATTTCTTCTCAGCGGCCCATTCGTCGGTAAAGTTCTTTACGACAGTGTTCCAGTCCATCTTTCCGATGGCGTACTGAGACAAATCTTGGCCGAATTTATCTTTGAAATCCTGTGAGGGATAAGTGGTGAAAACCCAAGGTATGGTAGTTAGCTTGTCATTGCTCATGGCAGCCATAACTTCCTTAGCTAGTGGGTCATTTGGAATCTCATTAGCAGAGAAGGACTTGAAAGGAGCTATAAAGCCCAGATCTTCAACTACGAACTTCTTACCCTTATCCGTGGTGAACAGCCAGTTGATGAAATCAATGGTGGCTTTTTGATCAGCCTCGGAAGCTTTTTGATTAACCGCCATGAAGTTCTCGGTCCCGATTGCCAGACCTTGATTCTCTTCGCCCTTGTGACCGGTGTACATAGGCAGCATCTTAATCTTGTCTTCCTTAACGACGTTGCCATCAACGTCCTTAACCTGGCCCCATCCCCAGTTACCGTTTTGCACCATTGCTGCTTTTCCTTGTGCAAACTCAGCCATGGAGGCGCTAACGTCCTTGTTGGGAGTCAGTTTTTTGTCCACGGTGGAATTGTTCAAGTAGAGATCAAAAAGGTTCTTAAACTCTTTGTTGTATTTGAAATCAACTTTTTCTTTATCGGTTACCTTGGCATCCTGGTACTCGTAGTAAATGGGAATGTTGGACAGGTGAGTCTGCCAACGCCAATCTTCACCAGATTTGAGAGAAGTAGAGGCAAATACCCCATCAATTCCCAAGTCAGCCTTGTGTGCCTGCATATCTTCAGCGACATCTTTCAGTTTCGCGAAGTTGTTGATTTCCTCCATCTTGGTAGCCTTGGCACCTGGCATCGCGAAGTACTTGTCCATGATTTCCTGGTTGTAGATAATGCCGTAGCCCTCTACTGCTGACGGCACCCCGTAGATTTTGCCGTCTTCTCCCTTGAGTGCCTGGTTGGGGTCGTTTAGATCTTTGGCGAACTTGGTGTCGGTGAGGTCGGCAGCGTATTTTTGCCAACTCTTGAGCCCGACCGGACCGTTAATGTTGAACAGGGTAGGGGCTTTGCTCTTTGAAATTTCTGATTTTAAGGTCTGCTCATAGGTCCCTGCAGCAGCGGTTTGTACTTTAACCTCTACGCCGGTGTCTTTGGTGTAGGTTTCAGCAATCTTCTTGTATGCTTCATCGGATTCAGGTTTAAAGTTCAGCAGATATACTGAACCTTTGCCGTCAGCACTACCGGATCCGCAGGCTGCTAAGCCAGTTAACGCAAAAGCGCCGGCAGCAAAAGCCGCCAAAATACGAGTTTTCCTTTTCATTAAAGTCCCCCTTTGGACCGTCGATTAACAGGTACAGAATCTTCTGCACCTCGTCGGAAACGTTTCCGACGAACATGTCTACCGTACCAAAAAGCCTTGAGCAAGGGAAGTCCCCTACTAAGAATTGTTATCGCTTTGTTAACTTCGAGGATTTTTGGTCTGTTGGAACTAAAAGCAGCGGCGGCGCGGGGATAACCCTTCCGCGCCGCCGCCAAGTATTGCGATCTTCAGTTATTTATTAATTTGTGCCGGAATAGCCTAAAGCACTCGCACATAAACCGGATTCCCGTAGACTCGAGCAATCTTCACCCGATCCCCGGGCTTCGGGGCATGAATCATATAGCCATTACCCAGGTAGATCCCAACATGGTGGTTATAGTTCACCATATCCCCAGGCAGTGCTTGAGCCCTGGAAACGCGGGTACCGACGTTCCTTTGTGCCTGGGAAACCCGGGGGAGTCTCACCCCAAGAGAGTTTCGATAGACGTATTGAACCAATCCGGAGCAGTCAAAGCCTGAGGGAGTGGTGCCACCCCATACATAGGGAACCCCTATGAACTGCTTGGCGTAGGAAATTAGACGTGAGCGGGAATCTCCGCCAGTATTGGCCGCTGGTTTATTAGCGGCTGGTTTTTGGGGGGCTTGCGTCTTGGCCTGGGACTGGCTAGTGCTGGACGCGGACTGTCTAGTTGTGGAAGAAGTATTTGTTTGCTTTTGTGCCGCACTGCGCCGTTTAGCTGCTTCTTCCCGAGCTTTCTGCTGTTCCGCCTCTCTCTTGGCTTTTTCTTCCGCAGCTTTTAGTGCGGCTTGTGCAGCTGCTTCTTCCCGAGCTTTCCGCTCGGCTTCAATCTGCTCTTGGCGTTCTTTTTCTGCCTGCTCTGTTACTCCGCGTGCGGTTGCTAGCTGTTTGATTAGCTCCTCGCGTTGAGCTCCTAGATCAGAAAGTTGCTTCTCGGAGGTGGCTTTAAGTTGGTCAGCGGCATCTTTCTGGACTTTGAGCTCGTTGGCTGCCTGTTCTTTGTCTTGCTTTGCCTGGTTAGCTCGCTCCTGTAGCACGCTGGCTACCTTGGAGATAGAGTCGAATGTCCGCATCTGGGAATCCGCCTTCGAACCGAAGAGTTCGACGGAGACCTTCCTCATTTCCACAGTCTGCAGACCATCGGCGTTCAGGTAGGGAGTTAGCGAGGAAAGCGACCCTTGTGTGGTGTAGACGGTGCGAGCCAAGCCAGCTAAAGCCTT
Organism: uncultured Varibaculum sp.; assembly: GCA_947253735.1. Taxonomy (GTDB): domain Bacteria; phylum Actinomycetota; class Actinomycetes; order Actinomycetales; family Actinomycetaceae; genus Varibaculum. Next base: position 30,877 of record CAMYAU010000002.1, read on the forward strand.
CCGGGCCTGCTCTACCTTCCCCTGTGCCTCTTGAGAGTCCTGCGCAGTCTTTTCTGCTGCCTGTTTAGCGATTACCAGGTTGGAGATGGCGTCGTTGTAGCTGGCCTCAGCTTCCTCGGCCAGATCCCGAGCATCCTGTGCCTGCGCGCTTACCTGGGCAAGTTGTGCCTCAATGGCGGCTACCGAGTTAGCGGCATTATTTTCTGCATCTTTAGCAGCCTTGACCTTGTCATCTGCCGGGGAAGCAAAGGCTGCCGGTGCAAAAATTGAAGCGGAAGCTGCCAGGGCGAAACTGGACGCGATGACCAATGCTCTCCTAGCAGCTTTTTGTCCCGCAAAATTGTGGGGCTTCATAGTTTTTCCTCCTAGAGCGACTTTGGGAGTTATAAGTCGGACTATCTGTCACAATACCGCGCTTTTGTATCTCTAACAACAGGATTAACAATAATAACATCTGTAACAACCGAGGAGGGGTGAGGGTTTCCTCTGATAAACCTGCACTTTCAAGCGGATATGTTGAATCTAAAAAAAGAAACACGCGAAAAATGCCAAGATGTGAGATGACTCACTAAATGGTGTTGTTGGCGTTTTTCGCGTGTTTTGCAGAGAAAAAACTACTCGGTGATTTGCCCGTCGAAGAAGTCGGCTACTAGACCGAAATACTTTCGGTTATTTTCTTTTTCCCACTCTTTCATCCGGTCTCGAGAACGACGAATTTCTTCTTCGGCTTCTTTGCGACCTACCCAGTGAGCTCCCTCAACCGATTTTCCTGGCTCCAAATCTTTATACACTTCGAAAAAGTGCTGGATCTCTAGGCGATGAAACTCAGAAATATCTTCAATCTCGGTACGCCAAGAGGCACGCTGGTCACCGGCAGGAACACACAGAACTTTATCGTCACCCCCATTTTCATCGCGCATCCGGAACATTCCCAGTGGGCGGCACCGGATTACACATCCGGGGAAAGTCGATTCCTCCAAGATGACCAGGGCGTCGAGGGGATCTCCGTCCTCTCCCAAAGTCCCATCAATAAAGCCGTAATCGTCGGGATAGCGAGTGGAGGTAAAAAGCATGCGATCCAGCCTAATCCGGCCGGTTCCGTGATCAACCTCGTACTTGTTGCGGTTACCTTTCGGAATCTCGATAGTGACATCAAATTCCATGTTTTACCCCTTTCCCGCCCGTTTAGGCTATGTGTGCGACAATCTTAACGAAAATGATCGCGTCGTAGTCGCGGCATCTGCTTTATATTAAGAATACGTGGAAAAACTGTCAGCGAGGGGAAGAATGCGAAAATCCGTGCTTTTACCGCTAATTCTTCTGGTAGCGATGGTGATTGGTGGTGTCGGGTATGGCGTTTTGGATGCCTACAATTTAGTTCCCGGGATCCTTACCTTAGAAGATGAATCTTTAGACTTGCCAGAAACTGTGGAAATCGACCTTGCCAAGACGAGTGATGTTGATCCGCAAGGGATCAATGAACAGGCCGCTGAAATTAACGCAACCAAGGTACAGCCTCTAATTGAAAAGCTAGTTTCCCAAGCGCAGCATGGAAATCCACAACCTCAGGGGAAAAGTAATCCTCCCCAAACACCGCCTGTCAGTACAGGGGCCAGAGTTGGTGCGGTGGTTATCGATACCGCCAGCGGAAAGACTCTCGCCCAGGCTAACGAAGATCAGTTAATGACCCCTGCCTCCACAAGTAAAGTGGTAGCTGCGGCAACTGCCTTGAAAACTCTCGGTCCTCAGTACCGTTTCACTACCTCCGCTCACCTGGCAGGAGAAAAGCTTTTCTTAAGAGCAGACGGAGACCAGCTATTATCGCCGGGGTCTGGAAATCCGGCTGCAACTGCAGGACACGCGGGGTTAGCTGATCTCGCAGCCCAAACTGCGCAAAAGCTAAAAAATAAAAAAATCACCTCGGTGCAATTGTTCTTGGACGAGAGCCCCTTCGGGGATCAAAGCCCGCTTCCAAACTGGCAAGCCCAAGGAAATGACAGTTACGAAACTAAACCCACTCCCATTGCGATTAATAACGGATTGGCTAACCCAGAGCTGTCCTACGGGTACGTTCCCGACCCTGCGCTATCAGCGGCGGAGCAGTTCGCAGCGCGGCTAACAGATCAGGGAATTAATGTTGCTCAGATTCAACGCGGAACTACCCCGGCTAAAGCGCAAGAAATAGGGGAAATTAAGAGTGCTCCCTTGCATGAAGTAATGCATGAAACCCTTAAAGAATCAAACAATATGTTGGCAGAAGTGCTTTGTCGCGCCTCGGCAGCTAAAGCCGGAACCGGCACGAACTTCCCCGGGGAAATAAAAATCGCTCAAAAAGTTTTGGGTGATCTAAAACTGGAGGGTGCAGCTTTCGCTAATCATGATTGTTCGGGACTATCAACCGAAAACAAAATAAAACCGCGACTTTTAGCTGCTCTAGTCCAGCATGCTGCTCGCGGCAGTGATCCGCAGCTATATCCCCTGGTCGCTTCCCTGCCGATCGGCGCCTTGGACGGTACCCTGCATGACCGTTATTTTCATCAAACTGGAGCCGGAAATGTGCGGGCAAAAACTGGGTCTTTGCAGACCTCACGGGCACTGACCGGTTTGGTTACCACCAAATCCGGTAGAACCCTCACTTTTTGCGTGATCGTAGATTCATTTAAAGAGGGTACGGGGGACGTTGCTCTGGGCGCTATTGATAACTTTGTAAATGGACTGGCAGGTCTGTGACCAGGCAACCGCGCGGCGCCCGAGGACGGATAGAAAGAGCCGTTCTCGCACAGCTGAAACGGCTAGAAAAAATCCATCCGGAGGCAACCTTGTTGGTAGCCTGCTCCGGCGGTGCCGATTCTCTCGCCCTGGCTGCCGCACTTGCTCGCCTGGCGCCGGTCCGCGCCTTTAAATTGGCTGCTGCCACCGTTGACCATGGTTGGCGAGCAGAATCCGGGATACAGGCACTAAAAGTGCAAGAACTACTTGTGACCTTGGGTTATAGGCAGGTTGAGGTATTAACGCTTTCATCTGGGCAAACTGCGGGCAGCGGAAAGGAAGGGGATGCCCGTAAAGGACGTTATCTAGCTCTAGAGAAAGTGGCCAGTAGGTATGGATCCTTGGGGGAGAATGTTTTTATTCTTTTGGGGCACACCCGTGATGACCAGGCAGAATCAGTATTGCTGGGATTGATTCGTGGCAGTGGGGCGCGCTCGATTGCAGGAATGCGCAGCTGGGATAAGGGCGGTGGAGAGCAAAGCGCTCGACGTGCCGGTTATTTACGACCGCTCCTGGAACTCCCCCGCCGCGATACTATTGCCGCCTGCCGCGAATGGGATCTACCTTATATCGATGATCCTTCCAATTATCCCGATGGCCCGGTTAAAGCTGCTGATGGCAGTGCCTTGCGTCGATCTGCTTTGCGTCACCAGGCCTTACCTGTTCTTGAAGAAGCCTTGGGGGTAGATCCGCGGCCCGCCCTCGCTCGTACCGCCGCCCTGTTACAAGCAGATCTAGATGCCCTCGACGATTTAGCCACTACTTGGTTTGAGCAGATCAAACGGTCAGAACCCGGCGGGGTGAGATTGGAAACCAAAGCGCTCATTTCTCAGCCGCCGGCAATCCGCAAGCGAGTATGGCGACTGGCGGCGCTGAAAGCTGGGACAAGGGCCTCTGACCTGCGTAAAGTGCAATTAGATGCCATTGATGTTTTGATTACTGCGCGTAGGGGAACCGGTCCGATCCAGCTGCCCGGAAAAGTTAACTGCACCCGGTTAGCAGGAACCTACGAACTTATCTTTCGCATGCAATCGAGAGGATAGACTGGAAAAATGGACGCAAATGATATGGGCGATGCACTGGAGCGAGTGCTAATCAGTGAGCAACAGATCGCGGACAAACTACAAGAAATTGCCACCCAAATTGACCGCGACTATCGAGGACGAGAAATTCTGCTGGTGGGAGTGTTAAAAGGGGCAACTATGGTGATGGCTGATCTGGCGCGCCTGATTCACACTCCCCTGGAAATCGATTGGATGGCGGTTTCCTCCTATGGGGCCTCCACCAAGTCCTCTGGGGTGGTGCGAATTCTAAAAGACCTCGACTCTGACCTAACTGGCAGAGACGTACTGATCGTAGAGGACGTGATTGATTCCGGCCTGACTTTGGATTGGCTGGTACGCAACCTTTCTTCTCGGGGTGCGGCCTCGGTAGAAATTGCCGCATTATTGCGTAAACCAGAGGCTGCGAAAGTTGAGGTTGACGTGAAATATGTGGGGTTCGATATCCCCGATGAGTTCGTAGTGGGATACGGATTGGATTATGCGCAAAGATATCGCAATCTGCCTTTCGTGGGTACTTTGGCGCCCCACGTCTATCAATAGAGTGGCAGCTAGATTAAGACTTCGGCTGGAAAAATAGGGAAGATCGTGTCTGTTCTGAAAAGATAAAATTCGGCTGAGGGTGACCAAAATAAGCAATTAGCGGGCAAAGCGTTTAGGCTTGTTTCTATAAATAACGCCGCCACGCGGCACCGGCTAACAGGGTATGAAACCGATAAATGGCTAAAAAGAAAAAAGAGAATCAGAAGTTTTGGCTCAAATGGGGAATCCCAGCGATCCTGGTGATCATTGTGTTATGGGCGATTTCCCTATTAATGGCGCCCACCATTGTTGATACCTCCGAGGGAATCGCGCTACTAAAAGGGAAAACCGTTGAGCGGGCGATAGTCAATGATGGCACCCAACAGGTAAAGCTAGAGCTATCGAAGAAGTACACGCCGAAAAACTTGGGGAAAGATACCCAGATAGTCCCGCAAAGGGCGACTAAAGAAGTCACGTTTACCTTTGTGCAGCCCCAAGCGGAGCAGATAAATAAACTGATCCAAGATGGGAACCTGAAGAAAGGGTACAACTCGATTTTCCCCACTGGTTCCTGGTGGTCAGCGCTTTTACAGATGATGCTTCCACTGCTTCTATTCTTCGCTCTCATCTGGTGGGCAATGTCCCGCATGCAGGGCGGCGGAATGATGGGATTTGGAAAATCCAAATTCAAAAAGTTTGATGCCTCCGCACCCAAGATCACCTTTGCCGATGTGGCGGGAGCCGATGAGGCAGTAGAGGAACTACGCGAAATTCAAGAATTCTTGGCTAACCCGGCCAAGTTCCACAACCTGGGTGCTCGGATCCCGAAGGGCGTGCTGTTGTGCGGTCCTCCGGGAACTGGTAAAACTTTGTTGGCCAAGGCGGTGGCTGGGGAAGCGAAGGTTCCCTTCTTTACCCTGTCTGGATCGGAATTTGTTGAAATGTTCGTAGGGGTAGGTGCTTCGCGCGTGCGCGATTTATTCGGGCAAGCGAAGGAATCTGCGCCCGCCATTGTGTTCGTTGATGAGATCGATGCGGTAGGGCGTCACCGCGGTACCGGCATGGGCGGGGGTAACGATGAACGCGAACAGACCTTAAACCAGCTGCTGGTAGAGATGGATGGGTTCGACGAGAACACCAACGTGATCTTGATTGCCGCCACCAACCGGCCGGATGTGCTCGATCCGGCGCTGCTACGCCCGGGACGATTTGACCGGCAGATAAACGTGGATGCGCCGGATATTAAGGGGCGGAAAGCGATTTTGCAGGTGCACGCCAAGGGCAAGCCGATGACCACCGATGTGGATCTAGAACAGATTGCGAAACGTACTCCCGGCTTCACCGGTGCCGACCTGGAAAATGTGCTTAACGAGGCGGCTTTGCTTACTGCTCGTTCCAACGCGGACCTGATCGATATGCGCGCAGTTGATGAGGCTATCGACCGGGTAATTGCTGGACCGCAAAGACGTACTCGGGTGATGAATGACCACGACAAGTTGGTCACTGCCTATCACGAGGGTGGGCATGCCCTTTGCGCTGCTGCCTTGCGCTATACCGATCCGGTTACCAAGGTGACGATTTTGCCGCGCGGGCGCGCCCTGGGATACACCATGGTGATGCCGACTGAGGATCGCTATTCGCAGACCCGTAACCAGTTGCTGGATGACCTGGTCTATTCTATGGGAGGACGGGTTGCCGAAGAGCTGGTCTTCCAGGATCCTTCCACAGGTGCCTCTAACGATATTGAAAAGGCCACCGCTACTGCCCGCCGTCTGGTAACCGATTTTGGGATGTCCGATAAGGTAGGGACGGTCAAGCTGGGTAAGGAAGATAGCGAACCTTTCCTGGGACGCGACGGCATTTCCAGTCGAAACTACTCAGAGAAAATAGCGGGGATTATTGACGAGGAAGTTCGTAACTTCCTTGACAGTGCTAATCGTGAGGCGTGGGAAATTCTTACCCGTAACCGCAGTATCCTGGACGATCTTGCCGCTCGGCTGATTGAAAAGGAAACCTTGCTGGAAGAAGAACTGAGCGAGATTTTCGCGCCGGTGAAAAAACAGGATGAACGGGTCGTTTGGTCCTATGGAAAAGAGGGGGCAGTGCCCGGGGCGGTTTTCGGTAACCCGATATCAGGCTCCCCGGCCCCAACCACTGCTCCAATTCCCGATAATCTAGCTGTAGAAGGCGAATAACTAGTGGGTTACAACCAAGCTGGAGTGGAAAAGGCGATTCGCGATTTGCTCATCGCGATCGGTGAGGATCCAGATCGGGAAGGACTGCAGGAAACCCCGGAACGGATGGGTAGAGCCTGGAAAGAAGTAATTTCTGGGATGCACACGGATCCGGCCGTGCCTCTAGAAAAACAGTTTCACGTGGACGATGAGGAAATGGTGATGGTGCGGGGGATTCCTTTCTATTCCCTATGCGAACATCACCTGTTGCCGTTTTTCGGGGTGGCGCATGTGGCCTATATTCCCCGAGATGGTCGGATTACAGGCCTTTCTAAACTGGCGCGGGTAGTAGAGGGATTCTCTCACCGCCTACAGGTTCAAGAACGCTTAACTGCGCAGATAGCTGATGCATTAATGGAAAAGCTGGATCCGCAGGGAGCGGCAGTTGTTATTGAAGGCGAGCATCTTTGTATGTCCATGCGAGGTATTAAGAAGCCAGGGGCACGTACTACTACCTCGGCGCTGCGGGGGGTCATGCGTTCCGATCCCCGCTCCCGGGCGGAAGTACTTTCCCTAATCCGTGGAAACTAGTTCCTCGCGAGTGCTTTTCCAGGGTTTAAGCGGGGAGAAATGTTGTTTTTATCTGCCTCCGGACCCAAAGGGTGTTTAATGCCGGGTAGGCTAGAATCATGAAGATTCCGGAGATTCCTGGCTTTTTGGCGCCGGGGCGCACCAAAGTTATGGGGATAATTAACGTCACTCCAGATTCTTTCTCTGATGGTGGGCAGTGGTTTAACCCTGAAAAAGCGATTGCTCACGCCCTGGAGTTAGAAGCAGCGGGCGCAGATATCCTCGATATCGGAGGCGAATCCACCCGGCCAGGAGCCCAGTCCCTTAGCCCCGCCCAAGAGCAAGAACGCGTATTGCCAGTGATACGCGGTTATTTGCAAGAATCCGGCAATCCTCTTCCTATTTCTTTGGATACCGTCAATGCAGAAACCGCTGAAGTTGGTATAGCAGCCGGGGTACAGATCATTAACGATATTTCCGGGGGAACCCTCGATTCGCAGATGCTGACGGTGGTGGCAAAAACCGACGCCTACTACATATGTCAACACATGCGGGGTAACCCCACAACTATGGATAGCCTCTGTGACTACGGCGGGGACGTGACCGGCGGAGTGTGCCAGGGCTTAAAAGAACGCATACAGGCTTGCGAAAAAGCCGGAGTTAATCTGCAGCGTCTGATCTTAGATCCCGGTTTAGGGTTCGCAAAAACCGCGCAGCAGTCCTGGGAACTGCTAGGTAACCTAGAACAGCTGACCAAGCTGGGGTACCCACTGCTAATCGGAGCCTCCCGGAAACGTTTCTTAGAGATGGCAGTTCCAGCTTGCTGGGAAAATAATCTCCCCGCAGGGCTTCAGCCGGGAGCTGGACGGCGTGAAGACGCTACCACCGCGGTGAGTGCCCTTTGCGCGCAGGATGGAGTTTGGGCAGTTCGAGTACATAACGTTGCCTCCTCGGCTAGTGCGGTCGCAGCCGGGCAACTGTGGAGGGAAGCAAAATGTCGCTAAACGAAGACGAAATCACTAAGCGTTTGCAATACCTTGACCACATTAGTTTGGTGGGGATTGAAGAGCACGGACTGCATGGGATGCTCGATCATGAACGCCAAGAGGGTCAACTATTTCTTGTTGATGCCGATATTTACTTAGATCTGCAGGCCGCAGGGGATAGCGATCAGATTGAAGATACCGTGGATTATTCGCGGGTGTCGGCCCTGATTAGTCGAATTATTACTGGCCCGCCTAGTGACCTCTTAGAAAATGTGGCTACCCAGATCGCCGAAGAAACTCTAAAACTGGCAAACGTACAGGCAGTACGGATTTGTGTGCATAAACCTCAGGCGCCCCTGGGGCTGGAAAAAGAGGATGTAGCGGTAACCATTTGGCGCGGCCTTCAGAATCTAGTTTCAGAGGAAGAAGTATCTTTGGAAGAAACCGCGCCCCTTTCTCTGGCCGAGATAGCAGCGGAGGATGCGCTAGAAGCTAGCGAAAGAGCCTCAGAAAAAGGGGAAAGCACTCTGGAACAGACCCCGGATTCCCCACGGCAAGTGGTGGTAGCGATGGGTGGAAACCTGGGCGAGGTCTGTGATACGTTCCGCGAAGTAATCGCGGAGTTGTCGCAAACCAGTGGGGTAGGAGTCGTAGAGGTGTCGCCCCTGGTGCGTACAGCGCCGGTACTCGGTGAAGAACAGGAAGAGCAACCAGACTACTTAAATGCGGTAGTAATCTTGTCAACCATGTTGTCCCCTCTGGAACTATTGCAGGTATTACAAAATCTTGAGGACAAGCACGGCCGGGTGCGAAGCGAGCATTGGGGGGCGCGTACTCTAGATTTGGATATTATTGATTATCAAGGTGTTACCAGCGAGGATGAGCGGTTAACTCTTCCGCATCCGCGGGCAAGTAAACGTGCCTTTGTGCTTTTGCCCTGGTCACTAGTGGCCCCTACGGCGGAACTTTCCGGAGTAGGTGAAGTGGTAGTGTTGGCGGACTACGCTCCGGATCGGGATGGGGTCAAAGAGATCTACCCAGATTGGGTAGGTAGCAGACATTCGCACACAGAAGCAGGTACCGGAGCTATTCCTTTGCCGCGCTGGTCGGCAGTTTCTAGGCCGCAGGTTGCTCCGCGGGTGCTAGATGATGCCCGGGAGTTGCATCCTACCGGAGAAATCTCGCAGGTGGATAAGGTTAGTTCGCTGCTTCCCGCAAGTGTCGAGGAAGAGCGTTCTCCGCAGGTTCCCCCGCTTCCGGTTCCTCCGGCTAAATCTCCGGTACCCACCCCTCCGGTCTCTTCCCGGCCCCTGCCGCGGCTCAATAATCATCATCCCCAAGCAGCAGTGGTGTTAGATGAGGAACCAGTAGAAATACCTGGGAAACAGGAAACGATAGCGTTAAAACCTAAGAAAAAGAGCCTTTGGCAGCGGATTAAAGCTTTCTTCGTAGGGGATACAGTGGATCCCAAGCAATTTATGTCGGACTTTGTGCAGATAGACAACCC
>CAMYAU010000003.1 GCA_947253735.1 uncultured Varibaculum sp.
CGATGACCTACGCTTTACGAGAGCGTTGCTCTACCAACTGAGCTATAGCGGCAAATGCCTTAGGCACCGTGTCAGTCTACCTAGCTTGACGCCCGCTTTCCAAACTTTTCGACCAGGTAAAACGGTTATTTTCGCCACGCTAGACGCTCCGGCAGGGCCGGGAGCGGGAAATCAATTGTTACAGCTGGCGAATAGTTTGTTTAATCATCGCAATCATCCCGGCACGCACCGAAAGCGAATCCACTCCTGCTTGCACCAGTTTGCCTGCCCAAGCTGGATCGGACGCCATATCTCCGCACACGCAAACCTCAAGAGCATCCGCTCCCTCATGAGCCACTTGAGCTATTTTTCGCACCATTTCCACCACCGTTTCCCGCACCTCATCAGCCAGGTCAGCTACCTGCGAGTTTCCGCGGTCCGCAGCGGCAACATATTGACACAGATCGTTAGTGCCCACCGATACAAAGTCCACAGAGCCACAAAACTCTTTCATTCGCAAAGCGGCAGAGGGGGTTTCTACCATTATTCCCAGTGGGAGTGGTATTTGAGTGGGTCGAGCATCCTCTTCAATCTCGAAAGTATCAGCGGTTACTTCTTCAAGTAGGGAACGCACCCAATCGACTTGGTGTACGTGATTAACCATCGGGATCATCACCCGCAAAAGTTTACCTAGTCCTTCGGCTTCTAAAGCTTGGTTGGCGTCAAGGACGGCCCCTAACTGGTCGCGTAATAGGTGCGGGAATTTGCGCAGCAAGCGCACTCCCCGCACCCCCAGGAAGGGGTTACTCTCCGGAGGTTGTTTAGCAAAGGGCAAAGGCTTGTCGGCGCCAATATCCCACAGGCGAATCGTGGTTGGCCCCAGGTTGCGTGCCAGATCGGCATAGACTTGCGCCTGCTGTACCCGGGAAGGAGCCGCCTGGAAGCCTGCAAAAAGAGTCTCGGTCCGCACCAGGCCGCACCCCTCAGCGCCTTTAACTGCGCCGGTGGGAGAAGATACATTTACCTGTACAGGGATTTGTTTACCGCTCGAGGTGGTAGCGGGTGCTTCTAGTTGTGCTAAAGCTTTGGTGGCAGTAGCGACCCGCTCGCGGGCTAGCTCAATCCAATGGGCAAACACCCTGGCTTTGGGGTTAACTTCCAGATGCTTGGTGCGTGGATCAAACACAATCGTATCCCCATCATGCACACCCCACTTGAGACCGGCATGCACCGGGATTCCCCGCGAGGCCGCCACGATCGCGCCATGCCCAGTAGTGCCACCACTGCGCGTTACTACCCCCGCTATTTCCATAGGCAAACTGGCTGCTAACGGGGCATCAAGTTCTTCCACCACCAGTACCGCTGGGGTGGAATGCTTCTTTATTAGCTCATCTAGGTTATCGAGTTCATGACCAATAAGCGCCTTCTTTAACAGGCGGCATACCGCATGTAAATCGGTGGCTCGTTCAGCCAGGTAAGGGTCATCCAATTTAGCTATTTTCGCAGCAGCCGCCCCATAAGCGTTTTCTACCGCGGCAAAAGCGTTAGCTCCTCCCGCAATTTCAGTGGCAATTTCTGCGCGTAACTCCGGATCATCCACTAGTCCGATCTGCATGTTAATAATCGAATCTGAACCCAAAGATGCCAGGTAGGCTCTAACAGCTTTGCGGGCTTTTTCTAGTGCTTCTCCCTCGTTGGGGCTTACCCGATAAAATTCGGCGTCCTCTTGTCCATCGAGCAGCATTGCGTATCCAATAACTATCTGGTCACCGTTACGTGCCGGATCGGCGGGAGTAGAAACTTCTTTCCCAAGCTGCTCGGCAATTGCATTAACCGAACTTTCGTTCCTTTCCCCGCTGCTTCCCGCAATCGCAGGAGGATCGGTTTTCAGTAATGCCCCCCGGATGGCGGAAAAAATATTTGGCGCATCAGGATCGGTGGTACAAAGCTCTAAAGTTTCACCTTTGCCAATTCCCAAGGCACTCACCTGGGTGAGGGAAGCAGCATTCACCACCCGAAAAGCTCCGCCTTTACGGGCAAAAACCGGTATTTTTCTCGCTCCGATAGCGCTGGCGAGGGCAGCGGCGGGACGGGCGTGCATCCCGTGCGGATCAATAATCTCTAAAGCCAGGGTCGCGGCCTCGGGGGAGGAAAAAGAATCCTCTCCCGAGGTCGTGTCGGCAGCATGCTCGGTAAACTCTCCCTCGCCTTCGGGCTGAGGCTCCTGCGAGTCGCTAAGCTGGTCGATCTTACCCGCCAAGGCGGTTTGTGCCTGGGCGGCTACCTGTTTCAGACTAGCGCCTCCCGCGGCGCTTACTACCGCGGCTACCAGTCCCTCCACTAAGGGAGCAGCTGAAATTAGGCAACGATCGGCCAGGTCGGGGTCAACGAACTCTAATGCCATTTGGGAACTGAGTAGCGCGGAACCCAAATCAACTAAAATCAGCACCCCATCGGGACTATCAGCTGCTTCGATAGCTTCACTGATTTGCTGAGCATCGGTACCCAGTTCTACCTGCTCGCCATCGCTAATCCCCGCTGCCACCAATACTTTGGGGGCATTGTCAGCGACGGTCATCTGCATCGCAAGCTCTTTAGCAGCAGTAGCTAACGGCAGTGAATGAGACACCACTACCAGGGAGATCATGCCTACTCCTTAAAACGAGTATTTATGCCAAAGCCGCGGCGGCAGCTTTGAACAGTAAAGCGGAGGAAGTCGCGCCCGGATCCTGGGTGCCCTGAGAGCGTTCCCCGAGATAAGAGGCGCGGCCTTTCTTCGCAATCATTGGTTCGGTATCGCTGGCAGCTTTCTCAGCTCGTTCGCTGGCCGCCTGCAGCGCGGCCTTGAGTCCGGAGGGGGCAGCTTCATCGAAAGCATCCAAAGCTGGATACAGACAGTCAAGCATGGTTTTATCACCCAGATTGGCTTTACCCCGTGCTTTTACTCCATCGGCTCCAGCTCGCAGCGCCTTCCCGATGGCGGCAGTATCGGCATCGGGGCCCAGTGCCGCCCCCATTCGCATGAAGAAGGTGCCATACAGGGGACCAGAAGCGCCCCCCACCTTAGAGACCAAGGTCATGCCAGCTTTCTTTAGCAGGGCGCCGGCATCAGCGAAACTGCTGGGATCTAGCTCTGCCACCGCGGTCATACCCCGAGCCATATTGGCGCCGTGATCGGCATCCCCGATGCGTCGGTCAAGGTCAGTTAAGTAGTCAGCGTTTTCGACTATTAACTCTTTGTAGGCGGTGAGCCAGGCGAAAAAATCTTTAGTTTCCGCCACTACTAACACCCCCAACGCAAACCGGTAGTGTTCACCGGAGCATCCCAGAGCTTGAGGAGTTCCTCGCTGGCCTGGGTGAGGGTCAGGGAGCAGCCAGCCATATCTAGGGAAGTAATGTAGTTACCAACCAGGCAACGGGCTACTTTAATCCCTTTAGCCTCTAGAATCGCGGCTACCTCTCCGTACGCTAGGTAAAGCTCAATCATCGGGGTGGCACCCATGCCATTGAGCATCGCAAGCACCGGCTCTTTAGTAAAATCTAGGTCTGCCAAGATTGGCTCTACCAGTTCCGCAGCGAGTTCATCGGCGGTAACTAAGGGGCGGCGTTCGCGTCCAGGCTCCCCATGGATACCGATACCTACCTCGATTTCGTCCTCTCCGAGGTCGAAAGTGGGTTTCCCGGCAGAGGGAACCGTGCAGGAAGTGAGGGCAATCCCGTAGGAGCGGGAACGGTCATTTACTTCCTTAGCAATGCGTTCCACCTCGTCCAAGCTGGCTTTAGCTTCAGCGGCGGCTCCCGCCAATTTTTCTACAAATACGGTGGCCCCCACCCCGCGACGCCCCGCAGTATAAAGCGAGTCTTGCACCGCCACGTCATCGTTTACTACCACTGAACGTACTTCTACCCCGGTTTCAGCATTTGCCATTTCCGCGGCCATCTCGAAGTTCATCACATCGCCGGTGTAGTTCTTGACGATATGGAGAACCCCGGCGCCCCCGTCTACTTCGCTGGTGGCGGCCATCATCTGGTCGGGCACCGGGGAAGTGAAGACCTCTCCGCAGCAGGCGGCATCCAGCATTCCCGGGCCTACGAAACCGGAATGGAGCGGCTCATGTCCGCTGCCTCCTCCGGAAACTAAGCCAACTTTGCCTTTAACAGCCCCGCGGCGAGCGTAAACCACTTTGTTTTCATGATCGATACGCAAGGTATCCGGATGAGCTAGTTCTAAACCTTTTAAAGAATCCGCGACAACATTGTCGGGAGAATTAATTATTTTTTTCATGCCCCCCATTGTGTCACGTACCACTTCTGAACGCTAGCGTTTTTTACAAAGCAACACTAGAAGCTAGCTACATACGCCTGTTACCGGACTTTGAGAATAAGAAAAATGAAAGGAGGAAAATATTTAACGATGCTCCGGAGCTTTAAGGGGCACCAGCAGCGCGAACCCTACTCCCAGAAGTAGGGTGATTCCTAAGACTCCGAAATGTTGTGAACTAACGCCTGTCGGCACGAAAAGTTTTCCGATCCACACGAACAGGGCAAACAAGGTGGGAGATAGGAAAGATACCGCTCGCCCAGTAGTAGCATAAAGACCGAAAAGTTCGCCCTCACGCCCTTTAGGAATAATCCGAGCGAGGAAGGAGCGGGAGGCCGACTGGACGGGACCGACAAAAATACAAAGCAACAGCCCAAAGGACCAAAAGATTTTGGCGCCCCCTCCGTGAGCAAAGAAGAGAATTAACCCCAGGGCGGTCATGCAACCTAAGGAAAAAATCATTACTTTCTTCGGGCCGAAAAAGTCATCCGCAGCCCCGCAAGCGATAGTGGCAATTCCCGCCACCACGTTGGCAACAATCGCGAAAATCATGACTTGCCCTCCGTTTAGACCGAACACGGTAGAGGCCAGGATGGCGCCATAGGTAAACACCCCGGCGAGACCATCCCGGAAAATCGCGGAAGCAATCAGGAAGCGTAAAATTTCGGGAGCCGTACGGGCTAGACGCTTAATGGTTTCCCATAGCTCTCTATAGGCAGCTTTAACCCCCGCTAGGCCCCCTAGCGGTTCTTGATCTTGACTATCTATTCCTGCCATAGTTACCGGGTGGAGTTTCCCATCTACACCCCGTCGGCGTCCTGGCAGAGCTACGATCACCGGAATTGAAAACACCCCGAACCAGATGGTGGCAAAGACCATGGCAATCCGGATATTCAAAAAGTTTTCACCGGTAACTCCGAACCAGCCCACCTCGGGGGAAATAAAACCGACATAGAGCACCCCCAGCAAAATAATGCCGCCCAAATACCCCATGCCCCAGCCAATCCCGGAGACTTTCCCCATGTTTTCTTTAGTGGAAACCCGCGCCAACATGGCGTTATAGTTCACGGAGGCGAACTCAAAAAAGATATTTCCAAAAGATAACAGGGCCACCCCTAGCCAGAGTGCCCCGGTTTTTCCTAGGGGAGAAGTGGGGTAGACCGCAAACATTAGCGCCATGCAAATAGTGACCAGGGCAGAAAACAGTGCCAACATCCGGGTGCCGCGCCCTTTATGATCAGCGCGCTGCCCAGAAACCGGTGCTACCAGAGCAATCACTAGGCCGGCAAAGGCTAGTCCGATCGACAGATCAGTAGTAGCCCGATTGCCAGGAGCAAATAGGTCCTTGCTGGTCAAATAGACAGTAAAAACAAAGGTGGTGGCCACGGCGTTAAAGGCAGCGGAACCCCAATCCCACAGCGACCAGGCTAAAATTTTACCCTTGGTGCGGTCATGGTTTTCCACTGGCAAACGCTGTTGGTTATCGGCGGTTTCAGCCATAACTTTCCTGCCCTTATTCTCGATTTGGATCCTCTGCCAGCCAGGTAGCCAGTTGCAGATCCAAAGGATACGTGATTTTCAAGGCTCGCCTTGATCCTGCCACAAAGTATTGCTGGTATCCGAGTCTAGCTGCAAGTAGCGCATCATCGAGAGCCCCGCCCTCGGAAAACGTTTCCTGCCGGGCCTGTTCGTGAGCCGCAAAAATAACATTTCCCGCAAAACCTTGCGGAGTTTGCACGCAGCGTAATCTAGAACGGTCAGGAGTAGCTCCGGAGGGAGTAATCTCTACTCCCTCACGATAAAAAGGATCTCCCGCTATTTCTCGCACCGTGTCGACCAAAGTAGTAGCCGGTACTACCGCTGGGCAACCAGAAGCGACCGCCGAACAAACGCGTTGAAACTGATCGCGAGGAGTGAGCGCCCGCGCTGCATCGTGAATCAATACGATAGCTTCCGGGTCATCAGCGGCCACCTGCCCTGCGTTTGTATCAAAAGTCAAAAGCCCCTGTAAACCCTGATAAACCGAGACTTGCCGGATTGTGCCTCCAGAGACAACTTCCCAGGGATAGGTAAGGTGGGCATTGCGGGCAATCTCAGTGAAAGCACTGATGTAATCCGGGGGAGCGGTAATCACTACCCCGACCAAATCATCAAGCGGCTCTAAGGAACGCAGGGCATGATGCAACAAAGTATTACCTGCAAACTCTACCAGGGCTTTCGGTCCAGGATTTCCTAGACGAGAACCGGAACCGGCGGCGGTAACGACGCAGTAGACGCTGCGCCCCATAGACTGTCCTTTAACCTTTACTTATTATTGACCCGGTTGTATTCTAACTGGGCTTCTTCCATGATTTTATCAAGACGATCCGAGGCTGCTTCCTCATCCTCATCCTTGGCCAAAGCAAGTTCAGACACCAAGATTGCTCGCGCCTTTCCTAGCATCCGCTTTTCACCTGCCGAAAGTCCGCGTTCATTGTCACGGAAGGTCAAATCACGCACTACCTCCGAGACTTTCAAAATATCCCCGGTGGCGATTTTTTCACCATTAGCCTTGTAACGGCGCGACCAGTTGGTGGGTTCTTCAATATGCGGTTCTTGCAGTACGGCAAGAACCTCTTTGAGTCCTTCCTCGTCCACCACGTCACGGACACCCACCATATCCACATTTGCCGCGGGCACCTGAATGGTCATATCTCCATTGGTGACCCGGAGCATCAGGTAGGTGGTGTCCTCACCCTTTAGCTTACGGGTAGTGATATTTTCGATCACCGCGGCGCCATGATGGGGATAAACAACGGTCTGGCCGATTTCAAATGTCATAACTTACAGGCTCCCAAATACAAATTTTCCGGGTCCTATTCTACCGTAAATCGGCTTTACCTGCTAAAGAAGCTTTATGGTTCACAGCTTTGTGCAAAAAAACTTGCTTTTTCCTGTGATTTTACAAGACCCGAGTTAAGCGCGAGGAAACTGGAATCGCGTATTTTCCCCTCGTTTGGATGCACGTTCCCAAGGTGCTAGCGAAGGCCAGAAATAGTAATCACCGCGGCTTCGGGTGGGCAAGCCAGGCGCACCGGGGTGTACTTGGAGGTGCCTAGTCCGCGCGAAATATGTACCGTGGTTTGTCCGTACTGCCCCGGAGCAAAGATTCCTGCTTTGCTAGCCAGCTCTTCCAGATTTGGTAGGGGATAGGTTTTTCCTTTGTGCACTCGAGGTGCCGGATTCGCAACGGTTCCGGTTTGCCAGGAATGTAGTCCTCCCGAGTAACTTAGCGGCAAATCGGTATTGTTAACCAGGGGACCGAATCCCGGTAGGCAAACCTGACCCCCATGGGTATGTCCCGCTAGTACTAGGTCAGCTCCGCAAGTAGCGTATTGGTCGAGGATGCGGGAGTAGGGGGCGTGAGTGAGGGCGAGACGCAAATCTGCTGTTCCCCACGTATTCGGTACCTGTACTGGCTCGTCCCTACCGATATGGGGATCATTGGTTCCTGAGAGCGCCACGGATAAAGCTTTCGCGCTGCGTCCTTGCCGCGCAGGGGAAGTAAGTGTGCAGTTAGCCACTTGATTATTGAGGTCATGCCAGCCTGCGGTAGTTAAAAAGTCCCGGAACTCTTCAGTGGGCAGGTCGGGAACGTTTCGTAGTTTAGGTTTCTTATTTGGGAAAAAATAGTGCACAGGCAGCTTAGGGAGTCCCGAATAATAATCGTTGGAACCGAACACGAAAGCTCCCGGCAACTCTAGGAGAGGTTCGAGGGCGTGATAAAGCATCCCCAGTCCCGAGGCATCTGCAAAATTGTCCCCGGTGAGGGCCACAAAATCTATTTCCTGTAATTCACCAAGTGAGGCTACCCAATCGGAAAGCCAACTACATCCCGACCAAAGATGCAGGTCAGAAAGGTGTAATATCCGTAGTTGCCAGGTCGGATCTTCCGTAGAACCAGTGCCACTTCCGGGATTTTGCTGATAGTCTGCCGCTGTTTTATTGCCGCAGGCTTTGCAACCCTGCTTTCCAGAACCCAGATCCCTCACGATTCTTAACGCTCCTCGCTCGGGTAGTTTTACTAGCTGATAGTGGCGCAGAAGCGGCCGGCGAGCCTCAAAAAAAGGATAAGCTAGCGCCCCCGCGGATAAAGCTAATAGGGTGCTGCGCGGCCTCAAAATCTAATTTTCCCCGTAATAATACGTTTGCGTAATCTCGGTAGCTCCCGGGCTAGGGGAGGCGGGCTGCTCACTAGGTTCTGTCGGTTGAGGTCGCGGTACTCCCTGGGAAATAGTTGTCCCCTCCCCAATGTTGGCGTCAGGGAAAGTTGCTGCCGGCAGGTTTTGTACCGCTGCGGACATGTATTCCCTAAACGCCATGGCGGGAACGGTGTTACCCCAAACCACCCCGTAGTAACTGCCGTTAATATTAATTCCGGCTAAATGGCGGTTTCCACCTTGAGAAAAACCGACCCAAACCGCTGTCGCTAGATTCGGGGTTGCCCCTACCGTCCAGGCAGCTTTTGGTCCGTCGGTAGTTCCGGTTTTAGCCATTACTTGACGGCCAATACTTACCCGACCTCCATAGCTATTAGCGGTAGAAACCAGCACTTGGGCAGTCTTATTGGCTACCTCTTCATCTATAGTGCGTTTACAGTTCCCAGAAGGAACCTGCAGGTTTTTGCCTTCGGAATCAGTTACTTTCTCCAAAGCAATCGGAGTACAAAGGTTTCCTCCGGAGGCAATAGTTCCGAAAGCATTAGCCATATTCAAAGGCGGAACTGAGGAGGCACCGATAACGAAAGAGGGAAAAAGGTCTTCTTTTAAGTCCGGATCCCCGCTGACCGCCCCCATCTTCTGGCCCATCTTGTAAATGTCACAAAGATCCAGGTTAACGGCCATTCCCGCGTAAGTGGTGTTTAAAGATTTTTCAGTACCTTCAACTACGGAAGTGGCGTAGTTATTTCCCCCGGTAGCGTTCTTTAACGGCCAAGAGCCAGCATGTACCGGGCAGTTACCAGACACCTTCCATTCCCGCGCGGAATAATAGGTGCGTCCGCCCACCACCGAATAGGCAGAATATCCGTTATCAAACCAGGTGGCCAAGGTTACTGGTTTATAGGATGATCCCGGCTGGAAGCCGGCACCACCGCCATGGGCTTTATCCACCCCAAAAGAGGTTTCAGTTGCTCGCGGATGCTCCTCGTCTGGATTCCCGTAGGGAGTGTTTTGCGCTAAGGCACGAACTTTCCCAGTACCAGGTTCGATGGAGGCTATCGCCACTGATAGGCCGGAGGAATCATTTTCAGGAATCCGGTTAAAGGCGGTATCGGTAGCCGCTTCCTGCATATCGGAGTCCATCGTGGTGTAAATCTTGAGACCCCCGCGCAGCAGTAGCCGGGCGCGATCATTAACCGACTTTCCAAAAGCCGGATTGTTATAGATTTCATTAACCGCGAAAGCACAAAAATAGGAGGCTTTTCCTGCAGCAGCGCATCCCTGACGGAAATGCGAAACCTTCAGCATATCTTCTATTTTTAACGCCTTGGCTTCCTCGTACTGCTTATAGGTAATCATCCGTTCCCTTAACATAGCCTTTAGTACCTGGTCACGGCGATTCCTACCGGCTTCGGGATGTACTGTGGGGTCATATTTTGCCGGAGATTGGGTCATCCCGGCCAGCAGTGCACCCTCACTAATCGATAAATCCTTCGCGCCTTTCGAAAAATAGTAACGGCTAGCGGATTCCACCCCGTAAACCGAAGTCCCATAGGGGGCGATATTTAAGTACCCCTCTAATATCTGGTCTTTGGAAAGTTTCTTTTCGATGGCGAGGGCGTCTTTGGCTTCCCGTAGTTTCCGGGAAATGCTCTGCTCGCGGGCTTTGCGAACCTCGTTCATGTCTCCCGCGCGTAACCCCTTGTCGATTAAGGTGTTCTTGACTAGTTGCTGGGTAAGGGTAGAGGCACCTTGGGTATCACGACCAGCCAAGTTATTGACAATGGCGCGTGCCATCCCTTCCAGATCTACCCCGCGATGTTCATAGAAGCGGTGATCTTCAATGGCGATGGTCCCCTTTTGCACCCAGGGGGACATATCTTTAAGTTTGACTACGATTCGATTCTCCGCATAAAAGCGGGCGATTTCTTTGCCGTCGTGCGAATAAAGTACCGACTGTTGGGAAGGTGGGGTGGGTTTGAACTCGCTGGGAATCTCGGTCATTGCGCTCATCCCTACCCGAGCTGTTAACCCGGCGATACCCACGACGGGTAGGGACAGCCCGGCTAGCAGTACTGCTGCCAGAGCGATTAGAGCTGCCATCGCCGTCAGGGTGCGGCGTAGCTGCTGGCGTGGCAGATAACGATCGGTGCCTTTGTGCATATTACTACCCTACTTTGCCTGACCTGATTTCGGCACCTTCGAGGGAAGCTCTCGAGCAGATTGTGGGCAATCACCACTTGGTGGCCTAGTTAAGTTTTCCTCTCGTTTTCGTTTTGTATTTTTAGCAAAATGTAGGTACGGTCACATATATAGGCAATGTCGCCGCAAGAGTTCAAGGAGTGAACAATGAGCTTTAGCCAGGATGAGACGTGGGCTGCACGTGCTCTGTGTGCTGGTCAGGAACCGGATGCTCTATTTGTGCAGGGAGCAGCGCAAAGACAGGTTCGCACCCGCTGCTTCGCATGCCCAGTCCGTCTAGAATGCCTGGCTGATGCCCTGCAATCAGAAGCCAACTACGGGGTCTGGGGAGGCCTTACCGAGCGGGAACGACGGGCGATGCTGCGCTATTACGATGGGGTTACTAACTGGTGGGAATGGCTACATGAATCCAGTGACGAACTTGCTGCCGAACTTCGCCAACCCACCACTCCTAATGTTTTAGCCCGGGTGCGCTAGGCAATGCGCTGCCGCTAGACTGGGGCCATGACTAAATGGGAATATGCGACCATTCCGTTACTGTCGCACAATACGAAAGCAATTTTGGATAACTGGGGCGAGGATGGCTGGGAGCTGGTCAGCGTAATCGCTGGCCCGAATGGTTGGGAAAACCCGGTTGCCTATCTAAAACGTCCTCTCGGTGAATAAAATGTCGAAGGTTTCTAATCGTCTAATAGCAGCGGGATTATCTTTACCACCGGTAGCTACCCCGGTAGCGGCCTATACTCCGGCGATTGCCCTGCAGGGCGAGGGCGGACTAGTGGTGCGTACTTCCGGACAGATTCCAGTAGTAGATGGGAAACTGGTGGCAACCGGTATTGTAGGTACACAAGTTAGTTCTGATGAGGCCTATCATGCTGCCCAGGTGTGTGCTCTCAACGCTCTGGCGGCTGCGGCCGAGGTAGCTGGCGGGGTAGATCGGCTAGAGCGGGTACTAAAAGTAACTGTGTTTGTGGCCTCTACCCCTACTTTTACCGGTCAGGCAGCGGTGGCAAATGGAGCCTCAGATACTTTTGGGAAGCTCTTTGATCAGCCCCATATTCGCTCCGCAGTCGGGGTGGCTGCCCTGCCGCTAGGAGCTCCTTGTGAAGTCGAGGTAGAGTTCCTGGCGCGCGTTTAAGGTTGTGCCTACCCGGTGTAGTTAGTTTTCTTGGCGCTGACAGTGGCTACGCGCCGAGCTGACCAGTAAACGATCCCGGTAAAAAGCGCGGTGCCTAAAGCGGAAATTAGTTGCACAGGGACTGTATGTTCAACAGTTAACGCGACAATAGCGAATCCGTTTACCACGCAAAGAACCCCGGTAGCCCCCAGTAGGGGAGCTGCCGCTCGGTGGGCCTGGGTCCAGGCATTATCACTGGCAGTAGTGGTGGCATTGACGATCCCCCAGTGGGAGCCGCGAGGCAGGCGGCGGTGATGAAATAAAATCAGTCCCACCCCCAGGGAGGCTGCCAGCAGTAGATAGCAGATGCCAATCACTAGCGCAATCATCTATGTAGTTCCTTCCTGCGGCGGATTTACTTCAGACTTTAACGGATTTTCCCGGCGCTTCAGGGCGTCAGCCAGGGAAAATAAGAAAGCAATGATGATGAAGACAATTACCGCGGTCATCCCGTAACTAAATGCCCCGGTGTAGGCTGTTCGAGCAGGTGCACTCCCGGCAGGAGCGTCTATGGTGCCTAGCCGCAGATAAAAAGCTAAAGTAGCTCCGGCCAGTCCAATTGCTCCCCCTACTCGTTGCGCAGTTTGGGAAATCCCCCCGGCCGCACCGGCTCTTCCCGGCGGTATCGAAAGTAGCGAGAGTGCTTGCGCGGGAGAAAAGAAAATCCCCGAACCTAAACCCGAACTAAACATGGAGACTATTAGCAGGTAGGGGATGCTTACAGGGGAGGCAATCCGGGTTATTAGCACGGTAACAGTCAAAGAAACAATCACGAGGGCGCAGGCGATTACTAAAATCCAGCGCCCCCACCTGAGGGTCAGGCGCGAAGATTGGGCAGAAGCAATCGCGGAGCCTAGCGCCAAGGGGATCTGTAAAAGTCCAGCCACTAGGGGACTTATTCCTAGGCCCTGTTGCAAATAGAGGGTGTAAATAATAAATAGTGCCGTCCAACCTGCGCAGAAAGCTGTCAATACCAGCGTGCCCACCATATAGGACGGATCTAGAAGTAGAGAGCGGGGCATGATCACCGCAATCTCGCGTTTTTCGCGAGAGTTTTCCAGTGCCCAAAAGCATAGGAAAGTAAGGATTCCCGCTGGCAACAAGAGCCAGCGCCAGTTTCCCAGTCCTCCACGGGGCATAGTTGCATCGATAAAGGGATACATCACTGCTAAAAATGCTGCCGCCAGCACCAAGATTCCCGGCAGATCTAGGCGAGTGTCACTAGTAGTCTGGGGTGGATCAGGGGCAATAGTGCGATAGGTGATGAAAATAATTACTACGCAGATGGGAATATTAATTAGGAAGGCTGCCCGCCAACCCAGGTTGGCGCCCAACAACGCGATCAACACCCCGCCCATAGTCGGGCCAATCGCGGTCCCGATCCCTAAAACCATCCCGAAAAATCCGTAGGCGCGGGTGCGTTCTTGCCCGTGGAAAAGTATTTGGATCAGCCCTAGTACCTGGGGGCTGATGATGGCTGCGCCCACGCCAGCCAGCAGGCGCATCAGGATTATAGTTAGAGGGTTCATCGCTAATCCAGCACCTAGTGAAGAAAGTGCAAATACCGCCACTCCGATTACGAAAAGGCGACGATGCCCCCAAGTGTCACCCATTCTGCCTGCTGGAATCAGCGCTAAACCAAAAATCAGGGTGTATCCGGCCATAATCCATTGCACATCATTACTGCTTAGATCCAACGCTTTGGTCATCGACGGAATGGAAACGTTAAGTACCGACACTGCCAGTAGGGTCAAAGTGGCCGCCGAAAGCAAGGTATAAAGTGCGTGGTAACGTTGGCGCTGGTCTGGCTGGAAATCGTGCATCAGTTATAGCCTAAAGGGTGATGAGGTGAAATAGTTAGTGCATCCAGACTGTAGTCAGCCCCAGCTCAGTTGGACTGTAGGAGGCAAATATTGGCACGAAAAATATCCGATGAGGGCGGGCAAGCGGCCCTAGCGGCTTGGAGCAAGGGGAATGCTAGCCAGATAGAAAAAGGTACCGCGGTACGTTATAGCCTGCAAGTTTTAGCGCAACGCTATCCAGGCCAGGCGGTAGAAGTGCGGGTGCCGCCCTTTGGGGCGGTGCAGATTGGCTCGGGAACTGTGCATCGCCGGGGAACCCCTCCGGCGGTAGTGGAGATGAAAACCGATACTTGGCTCGCTTTAGCTAGTGGCGATATGAGCTGGAAAAAAGCAGTGGATACCAGGCTGATTAACGCTACCGGAGTGGGTTCGGATTTAACTGCCTATTTGCCGGTATTTTCTTCGTCGCACCCCCTGCCCTAGTTTGTATCGAGAGGTTTATTAGGCTTGTAGCCGGCTTGATTCGCTAATGGGGAAACTAAGCTCCGGCATGGAAGCAGCCCGTAGCGTAGAATATGGTTACCTAAAGCAACAGCTCTCAGCAATGGATAGGAGCGATTTGAAAATGTCAGATTCACCGCGGCCGATACCACCTACCCCCGGATACCATCCGGCACCAGGAAACCCGCCGGCTCATCGGGCAACCCCAGGAGTTCCGGCAACTCCCGGTTATCATTCTCCGTCAGAGGCAGTAGCGAACAACGCCCCCTTATCCTCAACAGCGCAAAAGGGTGACGCTACAGCCAAGAACGCCGCTTCTCCCTCTGCTTCTGCCCAATGTGGGGCTCCGACTGGCGGCGACAATACCGACGTAGCCGGCAAAACATCTGGAGTTGCGCCGGGAAAAACTACTGCTAGTCGCCCCAATCTCGGCAATTTGGTTTCGAAGCTATCTGACCAGGTACAGGCGCTGGTAAAGGGCGAGATTGAGCTGGCGAAAGTTAAAGCCACCAATATGGCTAAGCGGTCCGGGGTAGGAATTGCGCTCCTGGTAGTGGCGGGGGTGCTCGCGCTCTATATGCTGGGATTCCTATTTGGAGCCGTCGCTGAAGCCCTCGTCCTAGCAGTGCCGATGTGGGCAGCGAAACTGATCGTGGCAGGCATTCTTTTGGTGCTGGTGGCGATTTTAGCGCTGGTAGGTAAGGCTTCTTTGCAAAAGGGGATTGCTGACAAACCAGATCCCCAAGCGGGAATAAAAGAAGGTATTGCGGCAGTAAAGAAAGGTTTGGAATAAAATGACAGCACGCAGTGAAAGTCAGATTAAGGCAGATCTTGAGGCCGCGCGGGCAGAACTCAGCGGCACGGTAGAAGAACTTTCAGACTATTTTTCGCCGAAAGCCAATGTGGAGCGGGCGAAAGCTGGTGCCCAACAAAAGGCGCGCGCCTTCGCAGATAAAGCTCAAGATACGGTAGAGCAGGCCAGTGCCGGTCAGCCGGAAGCCATTAAAAAAGTAGCGGTGGTTGCCGGAGGTGCACTTTTGTTGGGAGCGCTGCTAGTGCGCCGGATGCTAAAGTAACAGCAGGGTAAAACCGTTTAAACCTACATATTTTCCCGCAACTTCGTGTGCCGTGGAACTCAACCGGGGAAATAAATGGTCATAGCGCCCGCAATGCGGTATCTTTTTATACAGAACATTTAAGGAAAGTTTTAGGGTGCCTTAACGTACCCGTGATTATAGTGGAGGGGGTCACGCCATGGGGCGCGGCCGTCAAAAGGCTAAACAGACAAAAGTAGCGCGCAAGCTCAAGTACTACAGTCCCGAGACGGACTACGAGGCACTGCAGCGAGAGCTGCAGGCTAAACAGCGTGATCACGTCGCCGAAGATAGGGACGATGATTACGAAGATTGGCGCGATCATATTCCGTCCGCGACTGACGACGATTGGTTCAACTAGCTGTTGGACTGTCCGCTTTTGCTAGCGGTTTCACCATTATTGGCGTTACCGATACCCAAAATGCCAGCATCGAAATCTGGCAAGGATTCTAACAAATAATCAGAGCTATCTATCGGTGATACCCATTTATGGGAGTATTGCTTTTAAGACTAATCCGCAGAAGAGATTGCTTCTAAGACTGGTAGCATGCGGGCGCGGCGCGCTGGCAGCAATGCTGCCAGCGTTCCTGTCAGCACCGCCAATAGACATATCCAACCTAGCGATCCCCAGGGAACTTCTATAGTGCTGATTCCTTGTTCAGAGAGATAACGGCATACAAATACTGCTAGCGAAACTCCGCCACCTATCCCCAAAATAGTGCCTGCCAGGGTAATTAGCACAGACTCGACGGTAATCATGAGAGAAATCCCGAAAGAAGATAATCCCACTGTGCGAATTAGCCCCAGTTCTCTAAAGCGCTGTTGTACCGATAGCGAAAGGGTATTCATAATTCCCAAAGCCGCGATTATCAGTGATAACGCTAATAGAGCATAGAGGACGGTCAGCACCTGATCAACGGTAGTAGCCAGTTTATCGGCGGCCTGTTGTTGATTCTGTACCACCATAAAGGGATTATCAGCGATCGTTTTTTCCACTGCGCGTTGCACTTTACCTAGGTCAGCTTGGTCTTTCAGTTCTATAGCCGCAGTGGCGGTAATATCAGCAGCCAAGGGACCTAGCTTGCTAGACAAAGAGTGCGGTAGCACCACATCCATAAATAAGAACCCAGTGTCAACGGTGGCGGCGATGCTTACAGTTTCCCGCCCGTGAATCCCGATCACCTCGAAGGTGTCTCCCGGGACAAGTCCTTGAGATTTTGCCCAAGTGTGGGACACTATCGCGCGCGGTGCGTTAGGTGACTGGGAAAAATAGTCTTTAACCGAACCAGAAGCCGCACTAATCCGGCCATAATGCTGGAACTGGGGATGGGTAACTTGCATCATGGTGTCGGTTGGGCTCTTTCCGGGAAGGAGCACTCGAAAAACTGCCATACCAGTCATAGGATCAACCCGTTTAACCCCGGGAACTTTGGCGACTTTATCTAATAGATTATTAGAAATAGACACTACCCGAGGTTCGGGAGCAATCATTAAATCGATATTTACTTGCTGCTTTACTATCGATTCCGTGGAGGCTTTGGTGGAGGCGGCTAGGGTTGCACCCACTGCTACCAAGGCAACTCCGATCATCAGGGCCGCGGCAGTATTGGCAGTTTGCCGCAAGTTGGCAGTGAGGGTACGCATCGCCAAACGGGCATGAGGACGCAACCACCAGATAAGTCCGGCAAAGGCTCTGACTATTACTGCCGTTAAAGGTGTTACTAAAATCAGCATGGCCAGTAAAAATAGCATGGCACCGATTCCGAGCCAAAGACCGCTTTGTCCCCCATCGGAAGAGGCCCACGCCATTATCCCTACTGCGGCCCCTATTACTACTGCTCCGATAATGGCGCGTGGCCACACCGGCTTTTGGGTTTGCGTATGTTGCCGCATCGCTTCTACCGGAGGGATTAGTGCTGCGGAACGGGCGGGCCAGAGGGAACCTACTACCGTAACAATGATGCCCACAGTCAAAGCCAACAGGGTAATTGACCATGACCAGCTTATTTGTAGCATGTCAAACCCGGCTTTAACCAAGCCCCAGGAAACCAGGCGAGTCAGCAAATATCCGACTCCCACTCCGAGCACTGAACCCAATATGCCGATCAGCAACCCCTGGAAAGCTACTACCAGGAATACTTGTCCGCTGCCAGCTCCAATTGCCCGTAACATGGCGAACTGTGGTTGCTGGGAGCGCACCATCATCTGGAAGGTGTTGGTAATGATAAAGGTTCCAACAAATAGAGCAATTGCCGCAAATACCAGTAAAAATACCTTTACAAATTCGAGGGAGGAGTTAGCCGCAGTGTTGATTTCCTCGTTATATTCCGCCCGGGTCATCACTTCCGCAGTGTCAGAAAATTCTTTATTGAGTCCGGACCGGATGCTCTGCGCGGCGACCCCTTTTTCTGCGGTAATACCAATAGCTCTAGTTTCTGGGGGCACCGGCTTTTGGGTCAAAGCCTTAAAGCCGTCCTCGGAGACAAAAATATAGTTGGTAAAAGCTACCGGATAGGGGAAACGGTAAATCCCGGAAACTTTAACAGGCTGGCCTTCGCTGGAAACAAAGGTTTTCAGGTTTTTGCCGGGAGATACTCCCAGGCGTTTAGCCGCGGATTCTTCTAACGCTATTTCGGTTTTACTGCGGGGAGCCCGTCCTTTGATTAACCGAGGCTGACTAGCATGTCCCGGGTAAATCACCTGTAAAATTGAGACTTGCTTGCCTTTTCCCAAACGTTTATTGTTCGAGTCAGCCAACATACAAACGTCTGTCAGATAAGGGTCAGCATATTTGACTCCGGAAACTGTCTCGGCCTGGTGGGCAGCGGTTAAGGGCAGATTTGTCCGTACGGGGGATTCTCCCTGTACGGTTTTCCCTTGTGTCTTTCCTACCAGGTAATACTGATAGGTATTGGTGGAAGAAATTAGGGAATTATAGGAATCGGAAAGAGTGGCTCGCAGCGCGAAAATCCCCGATAAGAATGCTACCCCCAACACCACTGCTAGCATCGCCATCTGGAAACGCATCAGATGGGCACGCAGACTGCGCCAAGCTATTTTAATCATGCTTTATCCTGGGGGTCCTGGAATGATGCAATTGCGTCCTGCGAGGAATCTAGCAATGCCTCCGCTTTCTTTATCATGGCCAGCAAGCGCTGTTTTTCCTGGCTCAAGGTTTCTTCTGGAGTACGTGGTATCGGCCGGCTCTTTTCACGGTCTGAAAGTTTATTACCGGTTTTGGCAGGTAAATCGCTTGATCTATCGAATTTAGCTACCTCGGTATTGCTGGTTTTGACGAAGGTACTTTCTGCTTTGCGCTGTGAACCGATCCCAGGATTTCTGGTGGAGGTCTTTCCGGGAGTTAAAGAGTTTTTCCCTGCCGGACTTACCTGCTTCTTTCCTGAATGAGCCTGGTTTTTATCCGCCGGTGACTTCTCAGGATTTTCTCTTGTTTCCCGCGTTTCTTCCCAAAATCCCTCAGTTTCTGTTATCGAGTCGGAGAATACCGAATAAAGTTTGGACCAGCGCTGATCCTCATTTTTCTGGGCAGAATCTTTTTCAATTGAGGTAGAGGGAAGCGAACTTGGTTCTGGCTTGTGAGGAGGGATGGTTTTCGTCTTGCTTGGAACCGGACTTTTACCCGCTGGGGTCTCCGCTTTATTGCTGCTAGTGCTGTGGCTAGCCGTAGGTTTATTCTTTGCTGCAGTACCAGGGCGCGCCAAACGGTAGGGCTCTGGTAGATTAGCGGTTTTCGCGGATAATCGTGGTCGGGGCTTCGTAGCTTTTTCAGTTTTCTGCCCGGGTTTTGGTGTCCAGCCCTGCCAAGTAGTGCCGCGTTCATCCCGAGTCTCCCGGACGCTGCCACTCAAGCGGGTGGTGGGTTCTTTAGAAGCGTCAGATTTGCCTCGCAAAGGACCATTGCTACCTACTCCCGTTTTTGCCTGCGGGAAAGTTTTGGTTTCTGCGGGGGCTGATTTCCGAGTTTGCTCGAGTGCTCGGCGGGCTCCCTCCTTGGTGCGCAATTCGACGGGTACCACTGGCTTTCCCGTCCCCATCAAGGCATTCAAGGCCCCAGTATCTATACCTCCTACCGGAGTATTAGTTTCCGAGCTGGTATGCACTTCAATTTGTGCTCCTCGAGCCACCTGCAAATTGGCGAGGCGTGCTTGCATCTTTTCTCTATTTGGCCAAGCCCCCGATTTACTGCCTGCCGGTAAGAAAGCTGCAGACGGCTGCGGAGTTTTTTCCGTTTGAGTGAGCTCGTCAACGGATTTAGGTAGGGGATGGGCAGCCATGAACTGTGGTAACTCGGTTTGGGCGGCCAGCACGCTTTCGCGTTCGGGATGATCGAGTTCAGCAACAATCTTGCCATCAGACAGGAAAAGTACTCGGTCAGCATAGGCGGCCGCCGCGGCCTCGTGAGTAACCATCACTACTGATTGTCCAAAATCATTGACTGCTTTACGCAGGTAGCACAGCACCTGTTTGGAGGATTCAGAATCTAAATTTCCCGTGGGTTCATCCGCAAATAGTACTACCGCGTCTTGCAGCAAAGCCCGAGCACAAGCTACCCGCTGCTGCTGTCCTCCAGAAAGCTCTGAGGGACGGTGCTTTAAGCGATCTTCCAACCCTAGAGCTGCGATTACTTGTTCAAAACGTTCCTGTGGAACTTTACGGCGGGAAATTTCAAAAGGCAAAACAATATTTTCTTTAGCGCTGAGCGTGGGGATTAAGTTGAACGCCTGGAAAATGAAGCCGATATGGTCCCGACGTAGACGAGTCAGCCTCCGCTGGTTCATACCCACTATCTCGGTGCCATCAATTTCGATAGCGCCAGAAGTGGCAGATTCGAAACCTGCCAAACAATGCATAAATGTTGATTTTCCAGACCCCGAAGGACCCATTATCGCAGTGAATCGCCGTCGGGCGATCCCAATAGAAATATGATCAAGGGCGCGCACCTTGCCCGCGCCGGAAACATAATCTTTGGTCAGCTGATTAACTACTATCACCGGGTCAGAAACATCGGTAGGTAGTTTCAGCCCGGATTTCAGGCGAGTATCTGCAGAGTTCACCATGTGGTTTATGTTATCTCATGGCACAAGGTAGGCAGGTAGTGCCACTCGCCTGTGTAATCCACAATGAGAGAGAAATCCAGGTTTTCCTGACTTGATTACTGGACAGTAGCGTCCTGAATTTTTACTCAGCTAGGCTACAACAAGTTTCAGAAAGGGAAAACTATGGCAACTGAGGTGGCAGTAGCCTCTTTGATCAGTATGGATATGCAACAGGTGGCAATGGTGGCAAGCAACACCGCCGGACAACTCGCAGAGATTGATCTGCGGGAACAGTGGCAATCCGATGCTGCGACATCTGCGCAGGTAACGCTGCGTCATCACCAGCAGGACATAGATGCGCTTGCGCGGGTAGCAGGGGAAGCAAACAGGTTGGCTCAAGAATCAATATCCGCATTGGTTGCGCTGCAACAAGCAGGAAAAATGTGAACATTGCTAATCACCCCAGGGAGTCATTAGCCAGCTAGGCCAAATGCTTCGAGGAGTGCTTTTTGAGTTGGAATCGATAGGGGGGCTATGGCAAACAATAACGATCCGCTTCCGATTAGTGTAATAGGCGGTCACCAGCTGGGTATAAACACTGCTTTTATCCGCCTCAATGCCCAAGCCTTAAGCGGGGTAATGGACAAAGTTTTGCAGGTGAGACGAATCGCCAATCAGGCACTCGATGCAGCTGCTACCTTGCCGCAGATTCCGGTAATCGAAAAATTAAACTCAGCTTTGCATGTAGTTGCGGACGCGGCAATAAATATCTTTCTGCAGCTGAACTTTTTGCAAAATAATTTGCTGACGGCGGCGGGTAAATACGAAAACTGTGAGGCACGGTCACGGCAGATATTCTCCTCATTGGATAGCATTCCCTCCCTCGTCATCGCGGGCAATCTTCCCGGATTACTTTTCTGGAATAAAGAGGATTACTCGCAGGGAGATTCCTTTTTGTGGATGAAACAAGATTCCCGAAGCGGCGACAATGGTTTTCTGGGATCCCTGCAAGAAACAATGCAAAATATCAAAGGGTTCCCTATCCAGTTCTTATCTGCTCTAGCTGCAAAGCAGCTTGATCTTGTCCAGGGACGAAGTTTACTGGGAGTTGGGCGCAAGATAGGGGGCGGATCCCAAAAAGTTTCCGCTCCCTTAAATATCTCGGGACTAGTTAGCGAATTCAATCAGGCAAAATCCTATCCAGACCATGGAGAGTTGCGCGTAGTTCAATACCGTACTGGCAATAAGATCGCGTGGCGGGTTGATATTCGCGGAACTCAAGTATGGAGTGTTGGGGGATCGAATCCTCAAGATATGCGGACTAACTTACAAACAAACGCATCGGGTATGGCGGGAAACTCCGATATGACCAGAGCAGTAAGCCGTGCCTTAGATCAGGCCGGATATCGCCGGGGGCAACCCGTGGAACTGATAGGACATTCTCAAGGAGGAGCGGTAGCTGCACAGCTAGGCTCTAATCCCTATTTAGCTAAAAAATATAACGTAAAAAGCGTGGTCACTATGGGATCAAATATAGGTAACTTTCGACCAGCACCGGGAGTGCATATGGTGTCCCTAGAAAACACTGCAGACATTGTTCCTCTGCTGGACGGACGGAAAAATCCTAATGTAGCCAACCTGACCACGGTGCAGACCTACCAGAATTATCAGAGCGTAGGTGCCAATCATTCGAAAGAACTATATCGTCGGGTAGCGAAGGCTTGGGAACAGTCAGGAGATGGCGATTATGCTCGTTTTATCGAGACCCGCAACCACAACTTGGGGATTAACAAATCTACGAAAGCTACTGCCCAGTCTTTTGTGGTGCAGCGCTTAGATACCCCCGCTCCAAACGTTCGGAAACCTTTACTGGGGTAGAGCCGCTGTTCTAAGCGACTTACACCAGTAAAGTAATGATTACCAGCATGGCCACCGCTATTTCGGTAAACCCTATTCTCGATATGGTTACTGCCTTTGGGTTCCTTTTTTGCCATAGCGGCACCGCAATAGAGCGTCCCCACAGTAGGACCCACACCAGCAGGTGCCACCAGGTGACCCAACCTAGGATGAAGAATCCGAGAATTACCGCAGCTAAAACTGCATGGGCACCTATCGAAAAAAACCAGAAACTCTGGGAATCCCGACGGCGTACCAAGGAGCGTACATAGGGGATGGTTGACCAATAGTAAGAGGTAACAACCCAAGCTACCACCAGCATCCAACCCCAACCTTGCAGATTCCCGGTGGGAGAAATTACCCAGTTAACATTGCTGGTAGCAGTATGTTCTAGCCAGGGGATAGCGGCAAAGGAACGAGAGAACTGAGTACCGATGTCATAGGCTACTAGGCTCATCACCCCGGTTGCCAAAATAGTGCTAGTCCGCGCCAATAGGGAGCGTTCTCGGTGTAATACTGATTCGATTACCGCGATTGCTATCAGCGGGAAAAATACTAGCGTCCACTCTAGTAGCGGGGGAGCCACCAGCAAGCTGATAACCCCTAAAACCAGCGTCAAAGCCCCATAAATTTGCACGGGCTTAAAGTAGCGATCTTTACGGTGGGAACGCAGCCAGATTCCCCCCACATTAAAGGTAAAGTAACCGCAAATCCACAGGGCAAATACCAGCCAATGGATAGGGCGTAGAGACGACTCGACCACTCCAATCCAATAGGGCAATAGTGCCATTGCATAGGCGCCCTCTTGGGCGGGAATCCAACCTGCACGCGCCCACTGTCCCCAGCGGTTACAGCTTTTGTTTAGCCGGTGGGTTTTGTCTCGGTGCTCTTCGTTGTACGGAAGCTTCTTCAGCTGCGAAACCTCAGTTTTTTTGACCCTTCGAAATCGCGAAGTACGGGCCCTTACCCCCGGCAAATGCAATTTATCTAGCGCCGGAGCAAGTTTGGTACTAGACGAGGAGTCCTCGCCAGGTTCTAAGACGGTTTCGCTAGAAGTAACCTGACTGGTAGCGGAGCTTTCCCCTAGCAAAGGGGCATGTATCTTTTGAATATTTCCGGTGTTGGGAACAGCGGTTACTCCACCGGTGGCGTTGGTGCTAACTCCGTCCTCGGCGCTAAATCCTTGAGGCTTACGTACCAGCAGGGAGCGTCTGGTAGGGCGGGGATTATTCTCACTTTGCACACCCTCGCCGCTTTGATCTGGATCTAACTGCTCTTTTTTCTGATGAGAGGGAAACGTTTCGGAAGGAATCTCTGGTTTTAAAGAGGAATTAGGGATAGTGCTATTCGTCGGTAGCGTCTTCGAGGGCGAATTCTGATCTTCACCCTCACCCGACATATTTTCGGGCTTATCAGCTTCGTACGCATTTAACACATGGGCAACCGTACTATGAAGACATGAGATTGTGCTTAATACAGGCTCACGAAGTAGCAACATTTCGGTCTCAATTAGATATAAAGATGCCGATGAAAACGGCCAATAACACTTAGGTCACATTTTTTCGGGGGGTAGGTCGGCAGGTTTTTCTTATTTAAGATACATGGGCGTAAAGGAATCCCTTGGTCACCTGAATAACCGGTCTTAGTAAAAGCGCTGGTAATCTCGGTTGAAAAAATCGATGCATTTTTGTTGGGACTGCAGTCCTAAGGTGAAAGCATGACTGAAGTTCGTATCCATGGCAGAGGTGGCCAAGGGGTGGTAACTGCTGCTGATCTGATTGCATATGCAGCTTTTACTGATGGGCATCACGCACAAGCGTTTCCTTCCTTTGGTTCTGAGCGCACCGGAGCGCCGGTAGTTTCCTATTGCCGTATCGCAGATAAAGAAATCCGTACCCGTGAACCTGTGCAGGAACCAGACCTGGTGGTGGTGCAAGACGCAACCCTGCTGGCGATTATGGATGTGTTTTCGGGGTTAAAACCAAACGGTTACGCCTTGGTAAACTCGGCAAAATCTGCCGCTGAACTGGGGATTGAGGATGTGATTGCGGCTCACCCGGAAGGTCACGTGGTAATGATTCCGGCCACGGAGATCGCGAAAAAACATTTAGGACGCCCCTTACCGAATGCGGTGATGCTCGGGGGAGCAGCCGCCCTCACCGGTCTGGTGCGCCTATCTAGCGTTACCCAGGCGATTCAAAACCGTTTCCACGGCAAAGTGGGCGAGGGAAACGTGGCAGCCGCGGTTGCCGCCTACGAAATGGTCAGCTCAATGAAAGAAGAGGCCAAGTAACGTGCTAAAACAGATTGAAGGTTCGCAAGCTATTGCGCAATCAGTAGCTGCCTGCAGCCCGGAAGTTATCAGCGCCTATCCGATTAGCCCCCAAACCCACATCGTAGAGGCGTTATCTGCGCTGGTGAAAGCGGGTAAGATGGGCAGCGCCGAATATATCAATGTTGAATCCGAGTTCGCGGCCATGTCGGCGTGTATCGGAGCTTCGGCAGTCGGGGCGCGTACCTATACCGCCACTGCTTCGCAGGGGCTTCTCTATATGGTAGAGGCAGTTTATAACGCCTCTGGGCTGGGGTTACCAATCGTAATGACCGTGGCTAACCGGGCGATCGGCGGGCCTATCAATATCTGGAATGACCACTCCGATACGATGAGTCAGCGTGAATCCGGATGGCTGCAACTATTTGCTGAAAATAACCAAGAAGCCTCGGATCTGCATGTACAGGCCTTTAGGATCGCCGAAGAGCTTTCGGTTCCCGTAATGGTGTGCATGGATGGATTTATTTTGACCCACGCGGTGGAACAAGTAGATGTCCCCGAAAAAGAGCAGGTGGAAAAGTTCCTGCCTCCCTATAATCCTCGCGTTGTCCTCGACCCTGCCGATCCCATTACTATTGGGGCGATGGTGGGCCCGGAGGCGTTTACCGAAGTGAAGTACCTCCAGCACGTCAAACAACTACAAGCTTTAGAGCTCATCCCCAAGGTACAGGCAGAATTCAAGGAAATTTTCGGACGTGATTCCGGCGGTCTGGTTCGTCCCTACCGAGTCGAAGACGCCGAAACCGTAATCGTGGCGATGGGTTCGGTGCTGGGCACCATTAAAGACGTAGTCGACCAGCGGCGTGAAAAAGGTGAAAAGCTGGGGGTGCTGGGGATTTGCTCCTTCCGCCCCTTCCCCTTTGAGCAGGTAGCGAAATATCTGGGGGGCGCGAAGCGTTTTGTGTGCCTCGAAAAAGCCTTCAGCTTAGGGATTGGCGGAATCGTGGCATCGCACTGCCGTTCCGCCCTTTCACGAGCCGGTAAAACTGCTCGCGACTATGAAGTAATCGCTGGTCTAGGCGGGCGAAATATCACCGAGGTTTCCTTGAATCAAATGCTCGATCAGGTTGCGGCCGATCAGTTAGAGCACTTGACCTTCTTAGATCTGGATCAAGAACTAGTTCAGGCCGAGTTAGAACGGGAAAAAGCTACCCGGCGTTCTGGTCCAATCAGTGAAAACATTCAACGTCACGCCACTCAGCGTGCCAATGCGGCGCGCGGAATTTAGGAGGCAGGCAATGTCAGCAACTATGAGTGTTCCGCTTCCGGCACCGCAGTTTCGCGAAAGCGTTGAAACCGCGATACCGGCACGCGAAAATGTAAAGTTTTACCAGGTGGGCTCCTATGCGGTCGGTAACCGACTCGCGGAACTAGATTACCGGTCCCTCCAATCCGATCCCAACCGGATTAACTCGTTGACTTCCGGTCACCGCGCCTGTCAGGGCTGCGGGGAAGCCTTGGGGGCGCGCTACGCCCTCGATACCGCGATGGAGGCAGCAGGAAAGGACCTGGTGGCGGTGAATGCTACCGGTTGCCTCGAGGTGTTTTCTACTCCTTATCCCGAAACCGCCTGGACGATTCCCTGGGTGCACTCCCTATTTGGGAATGCCCCAGCAGTAGCCTCCGGGGCGGCGGCGGCTTTACGCGCCAAAGGCAAGAATACCCGGGTGGTAGCCCAGGGCGGCGACGGCGGCACGGTTGATATCGGCATGGGCTGCCTATCGGGAATGTTCGAACGTAACGACGACGTCCTCTATATTTGCTATGACAATGGCGCCTACATGAATACCGGGGTACAGCGAAGCGGCGCGACTCCACCTGCGGCGCGTACCGCCACCACTCAGCCGGTGGGTGAAAAACCCGGAAATATTTTTGGTCAAGGCAAAGATGTACCGCGAATCGCGATGGCGCACGAAGTTCCCTATGTGGCGACTGCAACGGTAGCCGATCTGCGGGACCTGGAATATAAGGTACGTAAAGCCATGCAGTTCCGAGGTTCCCGCTATATTCACGTGCTGGTGCCGTGTCCGCTGGGTTGGGGCGCTGCTTCCAACCTGACTATTCGCCTGGCGCGCCTGGCTACCCAATGTGGGCTGTTCCCGGTATATGAGGCCGAGAACGGGGAAATTACTTCGGTCACCAAATTGCGTCGTCCGGTTCCGGTTACTGAATATATGCGTCCGCAACGCCGCTTTGCTCACGTGTTTAAAGCGGGGCAAGAGGAAGTCCTGGAACGGATGCAGAAAATAGCTGATCGGAATATCCGCCGCTATGGCCTCATTGATCCGGAACAACTAGACGAGGATGTGCTGGAACGGATTCTCGCTTCCGGCGAAGACCCCGAGGGTCGTTATACCAAACGGATTATAGAAGAGGCCTCGAAGGCTAAGCGCACCCGAAGCGATGCTTTTTCTGCAGATGACCACCCGGTGTCCGGGGCGACGTCCGCTTCTGCGATGCGCCATATTGCCGGAAATGCGGCTCTAAAGGGGGATAACTAAATGAGTTCCACAGTTCTACCAACTCCGCAGGTACGCAGTGAAGATACCGCTCCTTGGGCGGTGACTTTGAATGTGGGTTCTTCACTAGCGAATGAAACTGGTTCCTGGCGCACCGAACGTCCAGTCTATGTATCCATGCTGCCCCCTTGTAATAAGGCCTGCCCGGCGGGTGAAAACGTCCAGGCTTGGCTCTATCACGCAGAAGAGGGTGACTACGAGGCCGCCTGGCGCGAAATCATGGTAAACAATCCGCTTCCTGCAACTATGGGGCGGGTTTGCTACCATCCTTGCCAAACTGCCTGCAACCGCGGGCAAATGGATGAGGCCGTAGGCATTAACGCGATTGAACGGTTCCTGGGCGATAAAGCTATCGAAGAGGGCTGGAATGTAAGCGTAGATGCGGCTCCCAGCGGTAAACACGTGCTAGTGGTAGGTGCAGGTCCTTCTGGACTGTCCGCCGCCTACCACCTGCGCCGTCTCGGTCACGAGGTTACTGTAAAAGAGGCCGGTCCGATGGCGGGCGGGATGATGCGTTTTGGGATTCCCAAGTATCGTCTGCCGCGGGAGGTTCTCGATGCCGAAATTAAACGGATCGAAAACCTAGGGGTGCATTTCGAATTTAATGCCAAAGTCGAAAACGTTGACGATGTGGCGGATGACTTCGATGCCGTGTTCTTGGCGGTGGGGGCCCATGTAGGTCGTCACGCCGATATTCCTGCTGGTGCCAGTGCAAAGGTTATGGACGCCGTGGAAATGCTCGCCGACATGGAAGGCGAAGAAAAACCGATGTTAGGTCGCAAAGTGGTTATCTATGGCGGGGGTAATACCGCTATTGATGCTGCTCGTACCGCTAAGCGCCTGGGTGCGGAAGAAGCGGTGATTGTGTATCGCCGTAACCGTGACCGGATGCCCGCCCATGATTCCGAGGTGCGCGAAGCCGAGGAAGAGGGCGTGATGATGCGTTGGCTATCCACTATTAAACATATTGATGGCGGAAAGCTCACGGTGGAAAAAATGGAGCTGGACGAGAACGGTTTCCCCCAGCCGACCGGCGAGTATGAAGAACTCGGAGCCGATTCGGTGGTGATGGCGCTAGGTCAGGAATCCGATTTAGGTCTGGTTGAGCGTGCCCGCGATATTGAAATCAAAAAAGGGGTTGTTCAGGTTAACTCGCAGATGATGACCGGGCGTCATGGCGTGTTCGCCGGTGGGGATATGGTTCCTTCCGAACGTACAGTTACGGTGGCGATTGGTCACGGCAAGAAAGCAGCCCGCTATATCGATGCCTTCTTGCATGGCACTGAATACCATAAGCAACCGGTTACTGGGGATGCTAGCTACGATCGCCTCACTAACTGGTATTACGCAGATGCTCCTCACCGGGTACGTGCCAAGATTGAATCGGCGCGGCGGGCTTCTACCTTTGACGAGGTAGTACAGGGTCTAGATCAAGATTCTGCCCTCTTTGAGGCCCGGCGCTGTATGTCGTGTGGTAACTGTTTTGGTTGCGATAACTGTTTCGGGGTTTGTCCCGATAACGCTATTACCAAGATCAAACCTGGCGACTACGAGTTTAAGTACGACTACTGCAAGGGCTGCGGGATTTGTTCTGAGGAGTGTCCCTGTGGCGCTATCATGATGATTCCGGAGGAAAGTTAGGAAGAATAGCGGGGAGAAAGCGTTCCGTAAAGGGGGTTTTCTCCCTGTTTTCTTCTGTGCTTGGCCCGTCCTCTGAATGAGCGCAAGTGTGCCCTACCCGGTAATCAAACGTGCCAATGAATAAATTGGCACCGAAATAAATAGGCTAGGTAGCAGGGCTAAGGCCAATTGCCGCCAGCGGTAGTTCTTGCCTGCTGGCACCATAAACAGTACGTTTATGCAGGCCACTAGGAGTCCAGAAAGAAAACCTAGTCCCAGGGTCATCGCCCAAACTGCTAAAGCGGGATTGCGGTAGGCAAAAGGAATCGCTAACGCCAAATCCGAGTATTGGTAAAGCACAAAATAGGTTAGTAACCCCGCCGCGATAATTCCCGCTATGGCGCAGTATAGCCAGCGGATACTCGCGTATTTGGTGGGTAGCGCCAAGGTTAGACAAGCAAGTCCCATCGCTGGTAGCGCGGCCATAGCCAAAAGATTCATCATTGGATAGGCGGTGGTCAGCCCCCAGGCAGAACCGGCCGCTACCAGCGCGCAACCGGAAATAGTGCTGGCTAGTGACCAGGTAGTCAGGGGACGGTGTTTTCCGCGGGTCATTTCGGCAATAAAAGCCGCCAGCACGCACCAGGACAGCACTAGTGGTACCCAGGTGAGATTATTGGTTAAAAATGCGGCCAACAGACAACCGATTCCGGTCAGTGCTACTACCAATCCGCTGCGTGTGGGGCTGGGGGCTTGAGAGAGGCTGCCCCAGGTGATGGCGACGACGATAGTTACCGCTGCGGCGCTGGCTACTACCAGGTAGGGGTTCCAATGCAGGAAGAAAAGCATTGCGAGGGGAGGAAGTGCTGCCAGCAACGCTACCCACCAGCTGCGGGCAGCTACCGGAGAAACTGATTTTTTGGTTGTCGAACTTGGTGTCTTGGAGGAATTTGGGAGGGCGGAGGCGCTGGGTAGGTCAGGTTCGCCGCCATTGTGAGTTTTTCTTAGAGGATTAGCTGCCGAATCTTCCATATTCTCCATGCTCTCCCGTTTTTGCTCTTCGCCCAATTGCGCCACTTTTATAGCTTGTGTCTCCCTTACTCTACTAGGCTATAGCCCATGATGGATTTACCTTTAGGCTTGGCGAAAGAATTAATCCCCTTGGCGTGGCTACTAGGATCTTGGCGGGGGTGGGGAACCGCGCATCTGTCTAAAGACTCGGATGGTGAAAACCACGAGCGTGAAGAATGTTTTATTTGGCAGGAAACCACTTTTCGTGCTACCGGCACGAACTTGCAGCAAGTAACTCTTACTTGGCTGGCAGAGCCGCTTGCAGAAAAACCTGATATGCAAGCCGATGCTGCCACTGGGCTTTCACAATTACGCCGCGGAGCCTTGCTGTGGCGCGAGGATACTTCCTGGAAAGTGACTGCTTCGGCAGTAGCTGATAGCCAGCAGGAGGCGCGTTCGCGTTGCCGCTTGACTTCTTCGGGTGGCCCCTACACTCAAGAGGTTTCTTGGGAGGCAGTTTCGATGGGGCCGCGGATAATGATTTCATCACGCCGTGCCCCCGCTCCTTTTGAGCAGCTCAGCCGGATGATGGGGTTGGTTTCTTCGGAACTGTTCTGGGCGCAAGACTCGGTTTTACCGGGCAAAGATTCCGAATCAGATTTTTCGGCACGCCTGCTGCGCCTACCCGAGGGAGAGCAAACCTTAAGTGCCCCCGGGGTGACCTCTTTGCCCGCCGGGGAAGATCCGCGTGGAGATCTGGATAAAGAAGAGGCCACGGGGGCGACGGACTCGGCAGATGGCGCGCAAACAGACACCGGGCAGAGCGCGGCAACTCCCGATAACAAGCGGGAAGCAGGGGCTTAGACGTGACTTTTGTAGATAACCAAGTGGCTTTGCGCTGCGGATTCGGGATCGCGGAAACCGGGCTCCAGGTGCTCACCGTGGCTGGTCCGGACACCCCCTCCTGGCTAACTACCCTTTCTTCACAGATAGTATCGGGTATGGGCGCGGGGGAGAGCCGGGAAATGCTGTTTTTGGATGCTAATGGCCGGGTCAAATACGCCGCGGGAATCGTCTGGGAGGGCGAGGTGGCTTGGTTGTTCACCTCGGATGCTCTGGCTCTGGCACACTTCCTAGAGTCCATGAAGTTCATGTCCCGGGTGGAAGTTAGCGTACGTGCAGACCTTACGGTCTGGGGATTTTTTGCCCCCAGCCTGGCAGAGGACTTGCTAGTTGGTTTTGGCCCTATCTGGTCTGACCCCTGGCTAGGGATTACCACTGGCGGCACTGCTTATACTTTGCGCTCTCAGGAGCATCCGGGGCAGGATTACTCAGCGCGCCTGGGGGTAATTCCCAGCGTGGATACCGCAAAGGTGCATACCGAGTTGCTTAAATGTTGGGAGCAGCTTTCTTGGCCACGGGAAACTACAGACGGATATAGTCTGTCTGCCCCTGCTTTTGCTTCCGAGGAGGATTGGCGGGCGTTGCGGATCGCAGCTTGGCGTCCTTACGCCACCGATATTGATCAACGCACCCTGCCGCATGAACTGGATTGGCTGCGCACCGCGGTACATCTGAATAAGGGATGCTACTGCGGACAAGAAACGGTGGCCCGGATAGTTAACCTGGGGCATCCTCCTCGCCGTGCAGTATTCTTGCACCTTGACGGAACTTCGTCTTTGCTGCCTCCTACGGGTGCGGAGCTATATGCTGGGAGCCGCAAAGTCGGTACCGTGCGGGCAAGTGCTAATCATTTCGAGGACGGGCCGATTGCTTTGGGGTTAGTAAAACGGACTGCTCCTACCGGGGAACTAACTGTCCGCTGGCAAGAGGGAGGGGAAGAACGCTCTTTGGCGGCAGCGGCAACGCTAATTGGGGATCCTTCTGGGGTTTCATGGCAGGGACAGTCCCAGATTGACCGAAAAGCTTTTTCGGGTGCCCCGACGAGGTCAGGTTCTGCTGGCTCATTAAATATCGCAGGTTAGGAAACTTTTATGCGTACCTTAATTCAAAGAGTGCTTTCCGCTGAGGTGACGGTAGCCGGTAAGACCGTCGGAAAAATAGATCGCCCCGGCCTGGTGGCTTTCGTGGGGATAACCCCCGGTGATGGGCAGGAACAGATTGATTGGACAGTCCGCCGCCTGCTGAATCAACAAATATTCGAGGATGGGTCTTCGGTTCTGGAGGCAGGGGCCCCGCTGCTGGTGGTTTCGCAGTTTACCCTCTATGGTTCTGTACGCAAGGGCCGGCGTCCTTCCTGGACTTATGCGGCTAAGAGCGAGGAAGCCAGACCGGTTTTTGAAAAATTGGTGGCAGATTTGCGCGCGGGTGGTGCAGAAGTCGAAACCGGGGTCTTCGGAGCTATGATGCAGGTTTCTTTGGTTAATGATGGCCCCTTTACTTTGTGGTTAGCAAAAGAGCCGCCCGAATTCCCCAACTAATGTTTTTACTATGGGTACACTAAGTCTGCTTTAGCCTGATCAAAGCTGGCAATGATGGCTTTTTTAATAGTTTTAAAGACAGTTTGTAACAAAATAGCCCAGAATTTAATGATGTTATAATGTTTTTCTCGGGATAAATTAGGGTCTTTTGTCCTGTGAATCTCTGCACGTTTTATCGGGGCTGGCTCCCGGGGGTGCTGTCGAAATGCCTGCTTAAGGGGAGAGTTATCGCCTAACATCCCCAATTTGTTCTGTGTAAATGCCCTGTAATCTGTTGCGGTGTTCCATGAAAATCTTGTAAGATGGTAGGTGCATTAAAATACATTAACTGCATAAAGACAAGTTAATAGTGTTCCTGTCGGCATCAACAACAGGCCAGGTCCCTCCAGGCGGGGTGTTTGGGCACGACATAACCCGGATGAACGCCTCGTCAGGATCTGTTGGTGGAGATGTCGATCCCTCCTTCTAGTAGACACAGGATAAATAATGATTAACAGTCAAACTGCGAAGTTGCTGCGGCGTTGGATCGTCGCTGGATTAGCTGCCGCATTAGCGTTGGCCTGGACTATCACTACGTTGGTAGCCCCTTCCCAGGCCTCCTCGGATCAGAATCTCACCGTAAAAAGTGTAGATGGCAATCCCACCTCCCTGAATGTCCAGTACCCCGATTCTGAAAATGCTGGACGATTCCCCTATTCCAATGATTATTCGGCTAACCAGACTTGGTATAACCAGAATCGCGAAATTTGGAATCAGTGGAATCAGCGGGCTAAAGAAATCTATGGAGGCTCGGCAGAGACCCCAGTTCAGTACCGGTACATGACTCTCGAGGAACCGTTCAGGGATGCTCAAGGACAGTGGCGCTACAAGTGGGTAGATCCACTTGGCTATTTCCTGCCTAACGCGGGTCCCGGTAAAAATCAGGTAATTACGGATACCGCCTGTATTGATCCCAATGTGGGGCAATCACCTGTCTACACGACTTATGTTAAGAATTTGCCGGCTAACGCAGTTCAGGCAAAGATTACCCTGGATCCTCAAAAAGCTATCGAGTTCCGCAGCAAGACCGGTAAAAACTATTCCCCAGAACAACAGGGAATGTTTAAAGCCCTTGCATATGTTAATAACGGCGGTGACCCCCGCCTTAACGACTTCGTAAATTATGACGAAGCTACCTTGAAGCAGAAGATCGCGGAATATCCGGCCATCGGAGACTTCTATAACGCCAATATGAATCTGATCGAGGCGCAGCGTGATGCCGTCAGCAAGATGAAATCTCTGAAACCAAATCAGAAATTTCAGGTATTGCAGGGTATCGCGTGGGCAATCAACCGCGGGAATCCCGAGTGGTTGGCTATCGGTGATAACTGCGCCTACATTGATCAGTATCAGACCGCAAACTGCCGCGTTAACAAACAGCTTACTGATCTTGCGCAATCGGTTTACGCTGACCTGAAGGTTATGGCCAATTCTCAGCTTAAGATGTACGAGGCTTATGCCAAGTATAAAGAGCAGTTCAAGCGAAATGAGGAAGCTTATAAGAAAGCTCTAGAAAAGTGGCAAAAGGAAACTAAGCGTCAGGTAGAAGCCAACGAAAAGCTCTACCAGACCAATAAGCAACTGCTGGAATCTATCAAGATCTACGTCGATAAAACCGATGATGGCAAGAAGCTAGCCATAAAACTTCATGGTTCCTCCGAAGCCTTGGCCTTACTACAAAAAAGTAACGCTAGAATTGATGTTAACCTCACCGTAAATGGCAGGACCGTGCCAGTAAGTGGCGTGTCAGTAGCAGCGGCAGCTTCGCCAAACGGTATTCCCGTTCCGGTTGAATCAACGGGTCTGGGATGTGACCAAAGCTTAAGAGGTACCGTTGAAGCCTCCTTCAAAGGGGAAATTGAAATTTCCGGTACCTACATCTTTGACGGGCGTAACCTATTGCAGCGTCAAATTGTTTTGCAAAAGTACAAGGTATACGTAAGCGGTAACACCAGCCATGATTTTAATTTCACAGGCGACTGCCCAGTGGCCCCGGAGCCTAAGATTGGGACCACTTTGGTGGGACCTGGTGAAGCTAAGCAGATTGACACTGCCGACTTGGAAGATTCCAACATCGTAACCCTGACCGACAAGGTTCAGTTCAAGAACCTTAAGGGGGGACAGAACTACGTC
Source organism: uncultured Varibaculum sp. (assembly GCA_947253735.1). Classification (GTDB taxonomy): domain Bacteria; phylum Actinomycetota; class Actinomycetes; order Actinomycetales; family Actinomycetaceae; genus Varibaculum. The sequence continues at coordinate 34,324 of CAMYAU010000003.1, forward strand.
ATTAAGGGTGAACTGGTAGATGGTGATGGTAACAGCGTTAACGTGACCGGTGTCAGCCCAGCCTTCGACCCCAAATTCTCTCCTGGTGCTACCGACAACGGCAACGGTTACTATTCCGGGACCGTCAATATGACCTTCCAGGTTCCGGTAGAGAAGATCCGTAAACACGAGAAGCTGGTTGCTTACGAAACACTCTATAAAGGCACTACGCCCCAAAGCGGAAACGAATTCACGGCGCATAAAGATAAGGATGATGCTAACCAGACCGTAACCGAAAAGCCGCGGCTTAAAACTACTGCCAAGGTAAATGGGGAATCCCTAAACGGTGGCAAGATAGCACGCCCGGCTGAAGGCGCAGATGTGACGATTACTGACACCGTCGTATGGCACAAGCTGCAGCCCGGTACCTACACTCTCAGTGGCAAACTGATGAAGAAGGTAGGCGACCAGGTAAGTGAAGTACCCGGATCTGCCACCCAGAAGAACTTCAGTATTTCTGGTGGTAAGACCGGCACGGTGACGATGGATCTCAAGTTGCCGGCTAAAGAGATCGAACCCGGTGCTTCCTATGTGGTGTATGAAAAAGTCTATAAAGGCGAAAACAACACCTCCGGTGAGCCGATTGCCAAACACGAAGATCAGAATGATGGTGGTCAGACCATAAGCGTCAGCCCCAAGGAGCACAAACTGCCCAGCATTGAAACCAAGGCGTGGGTGCGCGATGACGGAAACTCGCTAATCAGTGCGGTTGAGGCCGACGGTAACGACTTCAAAGTCAAAGACCAGATCACTTACAAAGACCTCAAACCCGGCACCTACA
>CAMYAU010000004.1 GCA_947253735.1 uncultured Varibaculum sp.
TGCCCGGATGAGAATAAGTGAATCCAAGCGGCCAGGAAACTCCGCCTTGCATCGCGGCTACCTGAATTTTTGGCGAATCGTGTGAAATAGGAAGAGTGGGAATCCCCACCCCGGAAGCGATCACCACTAGCAATGCCCCGCCTGCAAGCACCAGATTAGGCATCGAGATTTTCCAAGTTACGCTCACCAGTGCCGAGAGTACGCCAACTAGTAAGAAAGCCATGCCGTTTTCACCCAGAACCGGAATCCAGCCTTTGATAGGACTGTCTACCTGAGAGAATCCCAGCATCCCCCACGGGGCCCCCGTCCAAGGGAAAGCCGCACGCCAAGCCTCAATACCCGCAAAAGAAAAAGCAGCCCAAAAAGTCCACAGTGGACTAGTAAGCTTCCGGGCAGCTAATACCGAACTGGCCCAAATAGTTAAAAACAAGCTTTCGCACCCTGCGATAGCAAGCCAAGGGGCAGAAAAATCCAGAGAAATCGAAACCCAATAAAATAACCCCAAGAAAAATAGCAGCGAAGCAAGAATAGAAATTAGCAGAGCATAGCGGCGGCGCACGCGCCGCAGAATCAATAGCCACAACCCCAGGGATAGCCAGGGGCTTAACCAATAAGATCCCCAGGATGAGGGGAAAGCCAGCAGCAGGCCGGCCGCAATCACGGTAGCAGCCACCACCGCCCAAAAACCTTTTACTAGATATCCGACCATGCCACCACTCCCCGCAAAATTAATTTTTGCGCTTTCCGGGCGGTAGCAGAGGTTTCCACGCTAGCCACCATTTCGAGTTGCCGCAGCACATCCAGCAGCTGTTTCATTGCCCGCACGAAATCACCGGCTTCAAGGGGCGCGGCCTCTAAAGCGACTGCCAGGGGTTTGCCTTTCGCCCAAGCGTAAGTAGCTGCCACTAGAGCTGAGGAAGCGGGAGGCATTTCCGGAGCTTTCAGCTCGGCTTGTAACTGGCGTAAATCATCAGCTATAAATTCGATCTGACTGACTACCGCTCTCAAAACGGAAGGTACCGGAGCCCCCGTATCATCGCGGCGGGCCTCAAAACTAGCTGCAGAACAGGCTGCCGCCAGCTGAGCCGGATTAAGTCCCGCAAAAACATTCTTGAGGACGCATTGGGCAAGTAATAAATCGTATTCGCTATAAATTCGACACAGTACCTCACCAGCTTCACTAACCTGGCCGCGAGAATCTAGATACCCCACTTGCTGTAAGACCTGTACTACTCGGTCAAAAGTATCTACTAGTGCTCCCTCGGAAATATCTACCCGGCGGCGTAGTTTTTCCGCCTGTCGCTCGAGGCGAGACCAACGGGAAGCCTGTTTTAGATGACTATTTAGCTGGGGACATGCGGCTACCGGGTGGGCAGCTAGCAGCCCGCTTAGCTCCAATTCACTAAGCTCGGAGAGCTCCCGGCCATCAGTATCTGGTACGGACGTGCTAACTTCCTGGGGAGGCACCGATGATTTTGCGTGGATAGGTGCTGCCTGTCCGCGAGATATTTCCGAGGCTTCCGGATCAGTAAAGATACCTTCGGCTAAAGCAGTACGCAGTTTAGAAGCCAGGCGTTGCCGATCCCGGGGCTTGCGCTCCGAATAATCTTTCACCCACATTTGTCCCACTAATGCGAGCCCGCCCCCAAAAGCATTACTTGAAAATTCACGCAGCTTGGCATTGTCTGCCAGCACTGTCAAAGTCGTTTCCCCGGTGCGAGTGCCCGATTTTTTCATCACAATCCCATGACGAGCCCGGCGGGCATCGTGATAAGCCAAAACATCTCCGCGCTTTAGGGAACTAAAAAGTTCGCTGCGGCGCCGAGCCTGCTGTCGGGCAAGCTCCTGGGCCCGGCGAATATCGCGTGCCTCTAACTCACTTTTTAGCCGCACATACTCGTAAATATCACCAAAGGAGCATTCTAGGGTCTTTGCAGCTACTATCTCATCGGCTGCCCGCTGCTTTTCCGCTGCTTGTTGCGCTTTCCCCACCACCGACCGATCTGCTTGGAACTGCGCAAAAGAGCGACGTAGAACATCGCGGGTCTCTGCAAGAGAGCCTCGCCCAAGTAGATTAACTGCCATATTATAGGTGGGACTAAAAGCTGATTTCAGAGGGTAGGTACGTTTAGAAGCTAAAGCCGCCACCATTGCGGGATCCATCCCGGGACGAAACATCACAATCCCATGCCCCAAAGTGTCAATTCCGCGCCGCCCGGCCCTTCCAGTTAGCTGGGTATATTGTCCCGCACTAAGCATCACGAACTCGTGGCCATCCCATTTTCGCAGCGATTCAATAACTACCGAACGCGCAGGCATATTTATTCCCAGCGCCAAGGTCTCAGTGGCGAGCACTACTTTAAGTAGGCCTGCTGCGAACATTTCCTCCACTGCTTCTTTAATTAGAGGTAGCAAGCCGGCATGATGCACTGCGATTCCTCTGGCCATCCCAACAAATAGCGAATCAAGGCCGAGGGTTAAGAAATCACTGGCGGGAATGCTATCTGTGATCTCTTTTAGGCGCGCCTGGATCTGACGTTTTTCTGGCAGAGTGGTTAAGTCAACTCCTGCTGCCACCAATTGTTTCTGTCCCTCGATGCAGCGGGCACGAGAAAAAATAAAAATAATCGCCGGGAGTAGCCCTTGAGTTTCTAGTTCCCCTACCGCCGCTGGCAAAGAAGTATGGCGACCCCGGTGTGATTGTCCCAGAGAGTGCCGGGTCTCAGCCAGCAGGGCGGGATTAAGTTTAGTTTTGCCACCGGAAGACTTCACTTCCAGGTCGAAAAGTCGCCCTCCTACCAGCATATGTTGATAAAGCGGTACCGGCCGTTTTTCAGAAACTATAATCTCGACATCTCCGCGCACCTGCCGTAGCCACTGGCCAAATTCTTCGGCATTAGACACGGTGGCTGATAGGGCGATTACTTTCACCTGCTGGTCCAGATGCAAAATGACTTCTTCCCAAACTGGTCCGCGGTAACGATCAGCAAGGTAGTGCACCTCGTCAAGGACTACAAAACCTAGATCATCGAGGCGCCCGTCTGCCCGGTAAAGCATATTCCGCAGCACTTCGGTAGTCATGACTACTAAGGGAGCCGCGGGGTTAATCGATATATCTCCAGTTAATAGCCCGACATTATCGCTACCATAGGCCGCGCAAAAGTCCCGAAACTTTTGGTTAGAAAGTGCCTTAATCGGAGTGGTATAAAAGGCTCTCACCCTGCGTTTCAAGGCTAAAAATAGCGAGAACTCCCCCACTAAAGTCTTACCAGATCCGGTAGGTGCGGCCACAAGTACCGATTTATCGTCCTCTAAAGCATTTAGGGCTCGAAGTTGGAAATCATCTAACGGAAAATCAAAGCGGGTTGCAAAGCTAGCTGCCAGCCGATTTACCTGGGTGCGTCGAAAAGTAGCTAGCTTTTCAGCTGCCGACAAAGACTCCCAATCATTTGCATCCTTAGTAACGGATTTTTTTCGTTTACGCCTGCGCGGCACCTATACCAGCCCCAGTTTCTCCCAGCGCGCTTTAGCCGCATTAAGGCGAGCATAGCGGCGGATATGCCGGATTGCGGCTACCTCCGCTCGCACCTGGCGGGCCTGCGCCAATACTTCCGGATCTCCACTAGCACCCGCCGGGCGTAGCTCAGGAAGATTCCCGGCCTCCTGCAGATTACCAAGCGGAGACACCACTAACTGTGATTGTTCCCCCAAAAGTTTTAGCGTGGCATTGGCTTTGTGGAATAACCAGATGAACATGATCATCGGGCAAATAATCGCCGCGAGAATCCCCAGCGTCCACAGCGTAAACAAAAACCAATACATACTCTTAGCCTACCTGTTTTAGCGCCCCGCAGGCACCCCGGTAAAGATAGCTAGAATATATACATGATGTTACGGGAAGGACAGGTAGTAGCTGTCCGCAGCTTTACAGCCACGCAAGAACTTACAGTCAAGATCTCCGCTAATCCTAGCGGGGCAACCCAGTTTTTAACCGGGGAAACCCTGCGAGCCTTGAACTATCCGGCTCTAACCGGGGAAATCAAAGAAGGCGACAAGGTACGTTTCGACTGTTCTCCCCTGCAAAAAAACCTAGGTACCGGCGGATTTGCACTGGTAACCGCCCTTTGTGGACGTCTACCGGAAGACGCACTTCCGGACCACGAGGGCCACATCATGAAGGCACGCTACACCCCCAGCCAATTCATGGTTTCCTCTGTTGAAGAGCAAGAATCCCCCTCCCATGAGCAGATGCGACAGGCAGAAAACCTGGAGGGAATGCCGGTAGTGGGGATTGATCTGCATTCCCAGCTTCCCGCGGTGATTGCCGGAATTAGAGTGAAAAAGCCCGAGGCTAAAATTGTCTATGTTTATACCGAAGGTGGGGCGCTGCCGGCATTTTTCTCCCGCAACATTACTTCACTGCGCGACAATGGATGGCTAGCAGCAGTAATTACCGCCGGTCAGGCTTTCGGGGGTGACTTGGAAGCTATCAATACTTTTTCAGCATTGCTTGCAGCCCGTCACATCTTAGGTGCCGACATCGCAATTGTCGGGCAGGGGCCGGGAAATGCGGGCAGCGGTACCCCCTATGGTTACTCTGGTTTCGACCTCTCCTCTTTCCTAACCCAGGCGGCTGTAGGGGGCGGGAGGACGATCTGTGCCCTGCGGATGTCGGCTGCTGATCCGCGACCGCGGCACCGAGGAATCTCACATCACAGTTTACGGATTTTATCCGATTTTACGCCCATCCCCCTGATGGTGGCACTACCAGAGTTCACTGACGAAGGAGAGGGGCAAAAGCCCCTCTTAAAGCAGGAATTTTCTAATTTGGTTAATTCCCAGATAACACAGATTAGTTCTCGGCACCGCATCCGGAAATGTGCAACTACCGGACTCTACTCGGCCTTAAGTGAGTGCCCGGTGAAACTGTCTACTATGCGTCGCTCCTTGGACGAAGATGCCGCACCTTTCCTGGCGGCTGCCGTAGCCGGACGCCTCGCCGCCCAAATGGGCTAGCGCAAGGAATTACGAAATCACTTTAGGCAGCACAAACTAGTTCGCTACCGGTAAAGATAATCCGATGCCCGGAGCAGCTTTTAACTATATCCGAGCCGATAACAGCTGGGTAACCAAAATGCCTTCTGCCCCTAAAGCATAGAGTTTATCCACCACCCCGTGAACCTGGGACCGTTTACACAGGGCACGCACTGCCAACCAGTGGCTATCTTTTAGCGAAGAAATCGTGGGGGAAGAAATCCCCGGGGTGAAACGCACCGCTTCGTCTAAGTTGTCCCGGTGAACGTTGTAGTCTACCAACACATAGTTGCGGGCATTGAGCACACCTTGCAGACGCTGCTCCAATACCTTCAGTCCCTCACTGCCAGCTGCCTGCGGATTAGCGATCAGCACCGCCTCAGATTGCATCAAGGGTTCGCCAAAAACTTCCAGTCCCGCCGCCCGCAAAGTATTACCGGTTTCCACCACGTCGGCGATGGCATCGGCTACCCCAAGGCGCACAGAAGATTCCACCGCGCCATCAAGATGTACCGTAGCTGCTTTTACTTGCTGCGAAGCCAGATAGTCTTGCACGATCCGGTCAAAGGAAGTCGCGATACGTTTACCTTCCAAATCCTGAACCGAACTCATCGTGCCTTCCGGGCCTGCGAAACGGAAAGTTGAGGAGCCAAAGCCCAGTTTTAGGATTTCTTCAGCTTTAACCCCGGAATCAGCCAGTAGATCCCGTCCGGTAATTCCGGCCTGGATAAAACCGGCGCCTACATATTGGGCGATATCACGCGGGCGAAGAAAAAATACTTCTACCTGATTGTTGCGGTCAGTGATATGCAGTTCTCGTCCCCGCCTCCGAGTGCGATAACCCGCCTCCGAGAGAAGTCTAATAGCAGGCTCTGACAATCCGCCTTTATTGGGAACCGCGATTCTTAACATATTTTCCTTACAACTTGCGGTAGACATCTTCCAGGCTCACCCCTTTAGCGATCATCATCACTTGCGCGTGATAAAGCAATTGCGAAACTTCTAAACAAAAATCATCATGGCTTTCGTATTCGGCAGCCATCCAAGTTTCTGCTGCCTCTTCCACGATCTTTTTGCCGATAGCATGCACCCCGGCATCTAACTCTTTAACGGTGCCAGAACCCTCAGGACGGGTGGTTGCTTTTTCCTGCAACTCCGCAAATAACTCTTCAAAACTCTTCATAGCTTTAAGATTAGTGGGTTTCGAAAAATCTTGCCTGCCGCTCCAGTCGGTAGGAATCCACTTAGCAGGAACCAACAAGCTGGGGCAGGTGAAGAAATTTACGAGGACGCAAACTGCTTACCCTCCGCAAGAGTCAAAGAATATTTAGCAATGAGACTGGGCAATTCGCCGCAGTTCCTCCACCTCCGCGTAAGCATCTTCAGCTTTATAAACTGCGGAACCGGCTACGAAAACATCGGCTCCCGCCTCGGCGGCTATACTAATAGTTTCACGGGTAATTCCCCCATCTACTTGCACCGATACCTGCAAGTTGGCGGCAGAAATAGCTTCGCGGGTGCGACGAACTTTTGCCATCATAGACTCTAGGAACGACTGCCCCCCAAAACCAGGCTCCACTGTCATTACCAGCAACATATCAATTTCCGGGAGGATATCGATATAGGGAGTGATATCAGTGGCCGGACGTAGCGCCATTCCCACTTTCGCTCCCTGACGATGAATTTCGCGGGCTAAACGAATCGGGGCGGCCGCTGCCTCGGCATGAAAAGTAACGGAAGCGCAACCGGCCTCTGCGTAGGTAGGGGCCCAACGATCTGCGTCCTCGATCATCAAATGAGCGTCCACCGGCACAATATTTTGGCGGATTACTGCTTCCACCACCGGAAGACCCCAGGAAAGATTAGGGACAAAATGATTGTCCATCACATCCACATGCGCGTAATCTGCATTCTTTATCTTTTTAATTTCGCTAGCTAGGTTAGCGATATCGCAGTTCAGAATGGAAGGAGAAATAGTTACGCCCATGATTAGTTACCTTTCTACTTTTTGGTGATCACTACTGCAAACATAGCATCGCTAGCGTGAATATGGGGCCAGAGTTGTAGATATTTTTCTGCACATCCCAGTCCCTTAGGCCAGGCTTGCGTATCTATCAGCTGCTCAAGTACCGGAGAAAGTTCTAGTAGCTGCGCATCTGAACGTTCTTGTAATACTCTGTGCACTAAAAAGGTTGTTTCTGCTGGGTGCGGGGAACAAGTGGCATAAACAACTAGACCACCGGGACGACAAACTTCTAAAGCCCGATGCAGCAGGCGAGCCTGCAAATCAGTAATGTCAGGAATAGTTTCATTACGGGCACGGTAACGAGATTCCGGATGACGACGCAGTGCCCCTAGGCCGGTGCAAGGCGCATCCACTAATACCCGGTCAAAACCTCCTTCAGGAAGCGGGAATTGAGTTCCGTCCTTGCAAACAACTTGCACATTATCGAGAGCCTGTACCGAATCCTCTACTAGTTTTGCCCGGTGGGGACTAACTTCATTGGCGATCAGCTGGGCACCCCGCTGTCGTCCCAAAGCTGCCATTAATGCGGCTTTGCCACCCGGACCAGCACATAGATCAAGCCAATTCTGATCGGAACCCTCCAGGGGATATTGTGCAGCGATTGCAGCCACCAATTGGGAGCCTTGATCTTCTACTCCCGCGCGAGCTGCAACAACATCCTCTAGATGAGCAGGGTCACCCCCGGAAACAATCAAACCCCAGGGGCTCAGAGTTGAATACGCTACGTCCTGGCCACTATCTTCCACCGCATCGGCAAGTTCTTCCCGATCTACCAGGCCGGGCCGCGCCACCAGGTTGATATAGGGGGCACGATTATTTTCCGCCAATAAGTCAGTCAGAGAAGCCTCGTCACTGGGAATCTGGGCTCCCAATTTTTGTTGTTCCCCCAAAGCGGCGCGGTAGGCAGCAATAATCCAGGCGGGATGGGAAAACTCGATTGCGAGACGGCGAGATTTACTTAGTCCCTCCAGGCGTGCATCCAGTTCTCCACTTTCAGTCAGCCGTACTGCTTGCCGCAAAACCCCGTTGACCAGCCCCGCGGCCCCCTCGTTAGCTTCCTGTTTGGTGAGATTAACCGATTCGCTGACCGCGGCGTGAGTCGGCACCCGCATATTAAGAAGCTGGTGCAATCCCATCCGCAATATAATCAGTACTTCTTTTTCCAAGGCAGCTGCTGGACGCGTGGAGCATTCATCGATTACCCAGTCGTAATAGCCTTGGCTGCGCAGCGTCCCATAAGTTAATTCGGTAGCAAATCCCGCATCACGCCCACTGATCCGGGCGCGAGTGAGCCGCGGTGGCAGCAGCAAGTTAGCATAGGCGTCCCGGGTTTCTACCGCTAAAAGCACCTGGTAAACAAGGGTACGCACCCGATCGGTTTGCGGCTTCCATTCATCCTTTGAGGGGCGATTTCCTTTGCGCCCACTATGTTGATTATCCCGGGATTTCTTTACCGAAGAATACTTATTTTGAGGATGATCTGGCCGCACTACTTTCCCTCACTTTCGCTGGGAAGCGCAAAAAAGAACTCTTCCCCATACCGCTGCCCCCGTCCCCAGGCGTCAGCAGCCATTTCTCGTTTTCCAGCCGGGGTTACAAAGGTAAGTTTTACGTCGTTACTACCGGTGCCCACGGTAACCTCGTGTTTGGTAACCCGTACCTGTCCTGGTTGTAGGGTATGGTGATCTTTCATTTCAATCACCGGATAGATACTAATCCGACTGCCGTCGGGAAGCACTGTCCAGGCTCCTGGCTCCGAGGTAAATGCGCAAATCATATCCGCTACTTGCGAGGCATCTTTATCCCAGGGTATTTGGGCATCTGCCTTGGAAAGCAGGGGCGCATAGCTGGCACCCTCGCTTGCTTGCGGGTGAGCTTTAGCCGTTCCAGTCTCCAGGGCCGCGAGGACGTGGGGTAACAGCTTGATTCCGGTGTCGGTTAGGCGTTGCAGCAACAAATCTGTGGTGGTTTGTGGGGCTACCCGGATAGGATCAACCGCATAGATCGGCCCCGTGTCCATCCCCTCGTCAATACGGAAAATACTTACCCCGGTGATTTCCTCCCCGGCGATGCGCGAATGCTGCACCGGAGAGGCCCCCCTCCATTTGGGCAGCAACGAATAGTGCAGGTTAATCCAACCATGCGGGAAAACCTGCAGTAGATCTTGGGGAATAAGCATGCCGTAGGCCACCACTACCGCTACTTGAGCATCCAAGGCTTCAAAATCTGGGCGTTGACTGGCGTCCTTTAAAGAACTGGGGGTAAACACCGGCAAGCCCGCCTGCTCTGCTATTTCTGCCACTGGAGAAGGGGTTAGTTTGCGCCCTCTCCCGGAGCGGGCCGGAGGGCGAGTTAAAACTCCCACTACTTCATGCTCGGAGTCGAGTAGGTATTTCAGGACAGGTACCGCTGAATCGGGGGTACCGGCAAACAAGACACGCATAAAGGAAATCCTATCAGTTAAGCGCTTTTATCATTGGAAACATTAAAGGTCTTGCGGATCAATCTGGACCTTTAGGGATCCCCATTTTTTCCGGGAAGCCAGTGCTTGCAAACGGTGCAACTCATCGCGCATCTCTGATCCCTGCTCAAGGCGGGACCTTACTAGCACTTGGAAATGGTCCTCTTCCCTCACCGGACCCACAATTTGGACATCATTGAAACTCGCGTGGGCAAGGACCTGCTGTAGGGCTGCTTCATTTCCGCGCATAATCGCGAGGGCGGCGGTAGGGGGAATTCCCACTTCCGCACGCTCGGTTAACTCTTGGCTGGCCCACTTCGAAAAGGCTCGTTGTTTAAAGGTTACAGCTAGCCGCTCCCCGGGATCACCAGTGAGCATTACTTGCCCTTGAGGTGCTACTTTGGCTGCAGCATTTGCCCAGCGGCGCAAAGCTTCCTCGGCAGCCCAGATCCGATCCAGGCTGAGGAGCATCCCCGCGTCAAGTAGTAACGCTGCCGCATACCCTCCCTCAGCTACCGGTTCTTGTTCCGTGGTAGCCACTATTAGGGCCGGTTTTGCACTAATGCGGTTGATAGGATTTGCGGCATCACAGTTAAAAACTGGAATTTTGGGGAAAGCAGCCGCGATTTCTACCCCGATCTGCTGGTGTCCCCGCACCCGCGCTCGAGTGTTTTTTCCTCCACACCGCGGACAAGAAAAATGGAAATGATGACCGCAACTATTGCAGATAAATTTACCGCGTAGCTGCTGCACTCGCCCTAAGCACTGCGGACAACGTACCGGTGCCAAACATTTAGCGCAGCTTAGGGCACCGCGTCCGCCTTTGCGGGCAGCCTGGATCAATACCGGCCCATTTTTTAATCCGTTTCGTAAGAACTGGAGGGCAGTAGAAGATAACGCGCTTTGCCCCAGGGTGGGGTCGTCTCGATCTTCGTATTCAGGGGTAAAAATTTTAGGCAGCGCAACCTGAGATTTATCAGGTGCAAGCTCATTAGCCCAAGCGGACATTACCAGGGCTTGTGCTTGGGGTGAGCGCGAAAAGCTTCCAAGTATCAAAGCAGATTTTTCGCGCACGGTGCGCAGCATTGCCACTTGCCGGGTATGCCAATAGGGAGCAGCGGGTTCTTGATATGTCTCGGCAGCTTCGTCCCATATAAGGAGTAAAGACAGCTTTTCGAGGGGGGCAAATACGGCAGAGCGGGTCCCAACTACTAGACGAGGGTACTTAAAACGACATTCTAAGAAGGCCTGGTAACGCGCATTTGCTCCCAGATCAGAATGGTATTTCACCGGCGAGGGCGCCCCTTGGGGCATCAGCTCTCGCCAATAGGAACAAAAGTCCTCTACCAATTGGCTGGTGGGAAATAGACATAGTACGGAGCCGGGAGCGGCCAAGGAATGAGAAATCAGCTGAATTATCTGGTTAAAAGGAGCGGGTTTCTCTGGTTCCGGCAAAGCTTGCCATATTACCCGGCATCTTTGAGTCAGTCCTAAGGATTTCAAAAGTGGTTTCCCATGCGGATAGGAAGCGACAAGTGGCTCAAAAACACCGGATTTTCCAGATGGATTACTTAGCGAAACAGGGGTTGTCCCCGATACCTCGTCCCGGGGTAAAGCTTTACAAAACTCTTTTTCAACCGTCGCCCGGCGGGGAGGTAGCGCCTGGTTTAAAACAGAGGACAGATTACCGGCGTAACGCTTGGCTACTTGCTCCCCCAGTTCAAAGCTGCTGGTGGAAACCAAAGGCTGAGAACTAAGTACCCTGCTAATCGCACGTAGGCGTTGCCGAGTGGGTTCCGGGGGACGAACACTTCTGACCCAACCGTGCACTAGCTTCCCGCCGATTTTCACGCTAACCAAACATCCAGGTTGTACCTTTTCTTGCAGGGGTGCAGGAATCGTGTAATCTAAACCCGCGGCTAAATGAAATACGGAGGTATTGGGAATAACCCGCGCAATTGGATCCTGATTTTCCCATTTACCACGCGGTTGATTAGGAACAGACAAGAGTTTTTCTTGCTTGCCTGTGGGTACTTCACCCTCCGAATGGGAACGTATTTTTGCTAGTGGATCAGTGCCGCTCCAGCGCGGCATCTGGTCGCTCATTTTACCTGCTGGCGTACCAGCGTCACTATCTGGGTAGCCACCTGTGGCTTGTTCCCGGAGAATTGGCCAATTTCATTACCTTGACCGTCGACTGCGCAGACCTTGGTAGCGATATCGCCGAATCCGGCCTGCTCACCTACTTGGTTAATAAAGATAATATCGGCACCCTTGCGGCAGGCTTTCTCTTTTCCTAGCTGCAAGACTTGTTCCCACTTTCCAGTTTCCGCTGCGAATCCCGCAACTAGTTGATTGGGTCGTTTTTTCGCGGCTAAATCCGCCAAGATATCGGTGGTGGGCTGCAGTTGTAGAGAGATCTGTCCTTGGTTGGGGATTTTCTTTATCTTTTGGTCTGTGAAGTCAACCGGTTCCCAGTCGGCTACAGCGGCCGCCATCACTGCCACCTGCATATAGGGGAAATATTCTAAGGCCGCCTCGTGCATTTTACCGGCAGTAGGGGTGGAAATCACGGTTACACCGGTAGGTAAAGACCCAAGCAGCGCAGAATCAATATTGGCAGCTAGCAGAGTTACTTCTGCTCCTTGCCACGCAAATTGCCGAGCAATTTCTACCCCAAAACGCCCCGAGGAACGATTCCCGAGAAAACGTACGGGATCTAGGGGTTCACGGGTGCCTCCCGCGCTTACCATTATCTTTTGTCCCTGCCAGTGCCCTGAGGATAAAGCGGAGATTACTTCGGCGCAGATGTCTTCTTCTGCTGCCAGCCGGCCTAGCCCCTGGTCTCCGCAAGATAATGCACCTGCCACCGGACCGATAAAATGCACTCCCCTATGTCGCAGAGTTCGTACATTATCCCTGGTTGCTGGGTTCTCCCACATATTGGTGTGCATCGCCGGCGCCACCAGCAGTGGGCAGTTAGCCGCCAAAATCACGTTGGTGAGCATATCGTCGGCAATGCCATGGGCTATCCGGGCCAATAGATCAGCAGTCGCTGGAACCACTACAATCGCACTGGCCTGGCGTGCTAGTTCAATGTGCCCCACCCCACTTGGGGGCCCTGCTACTTGCGTGTAGACAGGATTACCGGAAAGCGCCTGCCAGGTAACCTCCCCTACCATTTGCAAGGAGGCGGGGGTAGGGATTACCCAAACATCAAAGTCGGCTTTAACCAAGGTACGCACCAGGTGTGTCGCTTTATAGGCGGCAATCCCAGCTCCTACCCCAACTATGATTTGGCGGCGCTGCGACATAGTTCAGTTAGTCCTGGGAAGACTCGTCATGCTCTTTCAGATTCAGTACTCCCTGATCGATCTCGCGCAAGGCAATCCCGAGAGCTTTATCTTCCGGGTTGCAATCAATCAAGGGACCAGGAGTGGAAAACATCCCTTCCGCAATCTCTAAGTTATAAGTGTTAATCTGGCGTGCCCGCTTGGCTGCATAGACCACGAGCGCGTATTTCGACTCTACCTTTTCCAATAGATCATCTATTGGAGGATTGGTAATCCCCTCCGGGTTAGCAACGGTACCCGACATGTTGTCCTCTCATTTCTGTATTTAGCGGCGCAACGGCCGCCATGTCACGAAGAATCTTACGCTATTCCCATTAAGGCTGCTAGTTCCTGGGCGGCTTGATCAGGGTGATTATTAACCACAATGTGCTCAAATTCTCCCGCCGCCGCCATTTCGACTTTAGCGGTTTGTAGTCTGCGAGCCACCTCAGCTTCCCCTTCGGTGCCTCTTCCTCGCAAACGTGCTTGCAGGATTTGCGGACTGGGAGCCTGCAAAAAAATAAAACAGGCATCAGGATTAGTCTTTCGCACCTGCCGCGCCCCTGCCAGGTCGATCTCTAGGATCACGTCCTCGCCGCGGGCAATAAACTTAGCTATTTCAGAACGTAAAGTTCCGTAGCGCGCCTGACCGTGAACTAAAGCCCACTCAACAAAGCCGTCATTCGCCACCAGCTGGTCAAACTGATCGTCATTCAGGAAATGGTAATCAATGCCGTCGCGCTCACCGGGACGGGGAGCGCGGGTAGTTGCAGAAACTGCCACATTCACCTGCGGGTGGGTCCTTCGTAAGGCCTTTACCACAGTTCCCTTACCAACCCCGGAAGGGCCAACCAATACGTACAGGCGAGACATAGGAAAATTCTCCACTTCTAAAATCGACCTGAAAATAACAGTATGGGACCCAAATCTTGGGCCCCATACTGCTTTAAGTTTGCGATATTACTAGCCGAAGCGGCGAACCAGTTCAGCGCGCTGGTGCTCGCCAAGACCGCGAATACGACGAGACTTGGCAATGCCGATCTCTTCCATAACCGCAGCGGCAGTGGTAGCGCCTACGCGAGGCAGGGCCTCTAGCAGAGCCTGTACCTTCATTTTGCCCAAGTAAGGATCATCCTGAGCCTTCTTAATTACTTCAGACAAGGTCAGTTCCCGGTTCTTCAGCTTCGCCTTGGTTTCCGCGCGAGCTTTACGAGCCTGAGCGGCTTTTTCCAGAGCCTGTGCGCGCTGTTCGGGAGTTAAAGAAGGAAGTGCCATTTAGTATTTACCTCTTCATCTAGATTTACGGGTTAACAACACGAAAAAGATTAGTTCTTTTCTTCCATTTAAGCCAACCTATCGGCTAAGTTTTGCCAGTTCAGTTGCGAAAAATATCACTCATTTGCTCAGATATTTGCCTTGCGGCAGCCTGCAAGGACGCCACTTTCGGACCGGCAGAAGAGATCCCTCGCGAAGTCGACGCCAACACCCGACAAGCACTTTCTCTAAAAATTCTTTGTATATCTGCTGGTTGAGCACCTTGAGCACCGATTCCTGGTGACAAAATGGATCCGGAAAATTTTGAAAAGTCTATTCCTAAATCTTTCGCGGCGTTTCCGGTGGTGGCGCCAACAACCAGCCCCACATCATTGATATGACCTTCATCACTGCAGGTTTTATTTGTTTGTTCTGCCTGCAAAATTATGTCGGCCGCCACGCTTTTCCCGTGACAAGTTTTAGCGTGCTGTACCACGGATCCCTCCGGATTAGAGGTAAGAGCCAATACGTAGATCCCTTTCCCATTGGACTGTGCTAAGTCCAGGGCGGGAGCCAACGAACCATACCCCAGATAGGGAGATAGGGTGATCGCATCAGCAGACAAGGCAGAATCGGGACTTAAATACGCCTGCGCATAACCGGCCATAGTGGAGCCAATATCACCGCGTTTTACATCCAAGATAGTGAGCAAACCTGCCTCACGACAAGCTGCTAAGACTTCCTCTAACACCTGGATACCGCGAGAACCGAAACGCTCGAAAAATGCCGATTGCGGTTTTACTACCGGCACCTGCCCCGCCATAGCTTCTACCAAAGTGAGGGAAAAGCGGCGCAGCCCGGCAATATTGTCTTGTAATCCCCAAGCAACCAGCTGGGAAGGGTGGGGATCAATACCTACACAAACATTGCCTAGCTGCTCCATCGCTCGTGCTAAGCGCAACCCGTAACGGCGCATATATCCTCCTTAAAACTGTAACTGTCCATCCAAAACCGTAATTTTCCCGCGATATAGGGTATGCCGCACCTGCCCCATCAGTTCCTTGCCCACAAAGGGAGTGTTGTCGGAACGGGATGCTTGGGTCTCGCGATTAACCTGCCAAGTGGCCTGGGGGTCCACAAAACACAGATTTGCTGCTGAGCCGGCAGCGATTTCTTCGCCCTGTTGCTTGGCTTTCCCAATTTTAGCTGGGGTAATCGACATGACTCGGGCCAAATCTCGCCAAGTCATTTTCCCGCTGTGCACCATGGTAGTGGCCACTACCGGTAGCGCAGTTTCTAGCCCAATCATCCCAAAAGCGCCACATTCGAAATCACAATCTTTAAGCCGGCGCGGATGCGGGGCATGGTCTGTCCCTACCAGATCAATAGTTCCGTCCGCTAATCCTGCGCGCACGGCCTCGACATCCTTTTGTGAGCGTAACGGCGGATTTACCTTAAAAAGTGGGTCCCGTCCTCGTAATTCGTCCTGAGTAAGGAACAGGTGGTGGGGAGTAACTTCAGCGCTGATACGCGCCCCCTGGGATTTGCCCCAACGTACCAACTCCACCGCGGTGGCACTGGAAAGGTGACAAACATGAACCCGCACGTCCAGGTAGAGAGAAAGTAAAATATCACGGGCGATAATCATTTCTTCCGCGACTGTAGGCCAGCCTTTCAATCCCAATTCCTGAGCCAAATAAGATTCGTTCATTTGTGAGTCTTCAGTTAGCCGCGGCTCTTGGGAATGCTGGGCGATAACCCCGTCAAAATCGCGGACAATCTCGAGAGCCTCGCGCATCAGCAACGGATCAAAAACGCATTTTCCATCGTCACTAAACACGTTTACCGCTGCCCGCGATTCATGCATTCCCCGCAGATCAGACAGTTCTTTACCAGCTAGGTTCTTAGTGACTGCGCCCACCGGATACACATCTACCCGGCCCGCCTGGCTCCCCAGGTCAAGAACCTGCTCTACTACCTGTGGGCAATCTTGGGTGGGAGTGGTATTCGCCATCGCAAAAACACAGGTATATCCGCCTTTAGCAGCGGCAGCGGTACCAGTGTCTACGGTTTCTGCATCGCAACCGCCAGGCTCACGCAAATGCGTGTGCAAATCTACCAGTCCCGGTAGCGCCACCAGCCCGTGAGCATCTACCTCATGTATCCCCGTGCTAGGTTCGAGAGATAAATCTGCACCGAGCTGACGGATTTTCTCGCCGTCCACGAAAATATCTGCGCGCTGCTCCCCCAGGATATTTGCGTCGCGAAATACGACTGCCCCCATGGCTGCCTCCTAAAATCTAAGAGCAGCCTGGCGGGCGAGGACGCAAGTGCCGGTTTTATGCCTTCGGGCTACTACTCACTTGAATTATTGTCAGTGGAGCGCCCGATGGCATCTAGCACTCCGTTAATAAAGTCCGGAGATTCCGGAGTGGAAATCGCCCGGGCGGTACCTACCGCTTCATCTACTGCGATCTTCCAGGGAACATCGTCATTGTAAAGGATTTCCCATACCGCGCAGCGTAAAATCGCCAAATCCGGCTTGGGCATCCGATCGAGCGCCCAAGCGCGGGAATATTGGCTGAGCGTCATATCAATATCGAAAAGATGCTCCGCCACGCCCTCGGCGATTTCTGCCGCGTAGTCCGGCAGAGTGGTTTGGGCAGTGCTTAAACACTGCCGCTGCCCCACCAGTTCCCGCAAATCCTCCGGGTCTTCATCGAGACCTTTTAAATTCGCTTCATATAGGGTATCAACTGCCCGTCGACGTGCTTTAGTACGTCGCGATAGCCGATTTTTTGCCACTGCCGGTTATTCCTTAACCCGAGAGATGTAATCGCCGCTGCGCGTATCGACCTTGATCTTCTCGCCTTCTTCGACGAACAGCGGAACCTGAACCTCATATCCGGTCTCCACCGTAGCCGGCTTAGTCCCCGCAGAAGAACGGTTACCCTGTAACCAGGGCTCCGTATGGGTAATCTGCATGATTACCGAGGCAGGCAGTTCCAAGAACAGTACCTGATCATCGTGGAATGCCACTACCGCATGCTGGTTTTCAATCAGGAAGTTCTTGGCGTCTCCCACGATCTCCGCGGTAATCATGACCTGTTCATAGGTGTCATCATCCATGAATACGAAATCAGCACCATCTTGATACAGGTAGGTCATATCCCGGCGGTCAACTGTCGCGGTCTCTACCTTTACCCCGGCATTGAAGGTACGATCAACGGTTTTACCGCTGAGCACATTCTTGATCTTGGTACGCACAAAGGCCGGGCCTTTACCCGGTTTTACATGCTGGAACTCTACTACCTGCCATAACTGGTTATCGAGCTTTAGTACCAGACCGTTCTTCAAATCATTTGTTGTCGCCAACTTAATACCCCCAAGTCGAAATCAATCGTCTCTACTTTACTTTAATCGCGCGGCGGTGGAAAATATTGGTGCCAATCGGCACTTTTATCTCGTAATTCCAAGACATTCCGCCACTTTTTCTACGGATTGTGCGAGCGATAAATCTGTGACTTCTACTGTTAGAGGATCCAGTACCTGCCAATGTTGGCGGCGCTGACTCCCCATTTGCCGCAACCACGCCCGGGGCATGCCCAAACCCAGGGAGCGCGGACGGTTCAGACCCACGCGATCAGCCATCGTGGATAGATCAATTACCAGTTCTAAGACTTCAACCCCGGGACAGTCACGCACTTCGCTTAAAGTCACCGGATTGTCTAAGGCTCCCGATCCGCAATCGACGATGGTGTTCTCACGGGGCAGATCGCGCAAGAGGTCGCGTAAGACCGCTCTTTCTGCCTCTCGAAACCGCTTTTCCCCTACCGTAATCACCGCGGTATCTGCCGCTACCTGCAACTTGGCAGCTACCTGGCTATCGGTAGAAACCAGGTTCCACCCGAAGTTTTTTGCTAGGGCCGCCCCGATCGTAGACTTTCCGCTTCCGGGTAGGCCAATTAGGAAAACTATCCTGCCCACGCGGCTATCCCTGGACCTTGCAGACGGTAGCAGCATTAGCCGTAGCATTTATCGTATTAAAAGCTCGCTGTAACACTCGATAATCTTCGATAGGAGTGACCTGAATCTGCCCGTCCCCGGCGGTAAGTACCATTCGGATTACTCCCCCGCGAACTTTTTTATCCGAAGCCATGATTCTCACCAAATGCTCAAAAGAATAACGGGGACAGCTAGTAGGCAACCCCAACGCGGAAATCTGACGGCGCTGATCTTCCATTTGCGAGGGCGTGAGCAGATCCATTTCTACCGCAACCTGAGCTGCAAATACCATCCCAATCGCTACTGCTTCCCCGTGCAGCACCTGGTAGGAACTGGCTTTTTCAATCGCATGCGCCAGAGTGTGCCCATAGTTCAGGCACTCTCGCATTCCCCCTTCGCGCAGGTCCTGACTGACTACCGCGGCTTTAATATTAATAGCTCGGCTAATCACCTCTTCCAGCACTGCGGGTGAGTGAACCAGTGCTTCCGGACTCTGCGCAGCCAACAGTTGCAAAATTTTAGGATCGGCAATAAACCCGCATTTAATGACTTCGGATAAGCCGGCCCGCAACTGGCAAAGCGGCAAAGTTCGCAAATAATCCCCGTCACAAATAACGGCACTTGGAGGATAAAACGATCCCACCAGATTCTTTCCCAAGGAAGTGTTGATACCGGTTTTCCCCCCGACTGCGGCATCTACCATCGCCAAAAGCGAAGTCGGCAGGTTAATCAATTCGATACCTCGTAGCCAGGTGGCAGCAACAAAGCCGGCCATATCGGTAGTCGCCCCGCCCCCCAGAGCTACCACCAGGTCTTCACGAGAAAAATGATTCTCCCCGAGACAACGCCAAGCATCCTCTACGATCCGGATATTTTTGGCGCCCTCCCCATCGGGATGCTCGAACAGTTTCACCATTTGTCCAGATTCACTAAGAGTCTGAGCCAAATCGCGCGCGGCAGCTGAAAGCGTTGGCGGAAAAACTAGGAACACTTTCCTAGGATGCCCTTGCAACTTCTGACTAATACGCGCATTTGCCCCGCGCCCCACGGTAATCTGGTACCCGCCACCGGAACTAACTGGAATCACCCGAAGACCTTCCTCGTTTTGAGGTGGCAATTCAGGCAGGGATCTTAAATCGTAGCAGCGAACCGGGAGGGCTTCTTGCCTCCCCAATCTTCTTATCACCTCGGAAGACACTTCGGCTAGGCTACCATCTGCTGGAATAGTTAGGGTAGCTGCCGCCAAGTAGCTGGCCCGACGTTCTTTTTCTAATTGTGCAAGCTTAATCCCGGGATTTTCGGTGTCTGCTAAAAGCGGACGAGTGGCATCCTGACCTACTCGTGCAGCCGCATGAGAAAGCGAAACATCAAGGAAAACCACATCCTTACCTACCAGAGATAAGCGGGTTTCCTCCCGGGTGAGCGCCCCTCCTCCCAGAGAAATCACCGCAATGTCGCTAGCGAGCAGTTCCGCAATAATTTTTGCTTCTAGGTCTCTAAAGCCGTCCTCACCGCGGGTAGCAAATATCTCGGGAATCGACATTCCTGCCTGCTGGCAAAGTACTTGATCAGCATCCCGAAAAGAGTATCCCAATCTTGCGGCCACGAGCCGTCCTACCGAGGTTTTCCCACTCCCAGGCAAACCGATAAATATTATTTGTTTTGGGCTACTCATAACCTAGACTCCACTCGTTTCTGGTATGCCTGCAGGTTCTCGCGCACCTGGGCCAGAGAATATCCGCCCAGATGCTCTAGCAAAGCATCTGCTAATACCAAAGCTACTTGTGATTGAGCGATTACTGCCCCCGGAACCACCGCGCAGGTATCCGAACGCTGATGAATAGCCGGGCTTTCTTCCCCGCTAGCTAAATCGATAGTGCGTAAAGCGCGGGGCACGGTAGAGATCGGCTTAAAGGCACAACTGACCCGAATGGGTTGGCCATTAGACATGCCGCCTTCGATTCCGCCCGCATGGTTTGAGGCCCGGGTCATTTCTCCATTTTCCCCGCGTACGATTTCGTCGTGAGCAGCTGATCCCGGCAGATATGCCTGGGTACCATCCCCCACTTTGACAGTTTTTACTGCGGGGATTGACATCAGGGCAGCCGCTAACCGTGCGTCTAACCGCCGATCTGCCGCTACGTGACTACCTAACCCTATCGGCACCCCATAGGCAGCTACTTCTACGCTTCCGCCAATCGTGTCGCCATTTTTCTTCGCGGTATCGATCTGAGAAATCATTTGCGCACTGATTTTTTCATCTGGACAGCGCACCGGGTTTTCAGCTAATTTCCCCTGTTCACTTAAGGCAGGAATTGCATATTCTGCCTCCAGCGCGACCTCACCGATTTGGGTTACATAGGAAATCAGTTCAATTCCAGCCGCCTGTTTTAAGAACTCCTCAGCAAAGGCCCCCAGACCAACGCGCATCGCGGTTTCCCGGGCGCTCGCCCGCTCTAGTACCGGGCGAGCCTCTTCCAAATCATAGGCCAAGATTCCCGCCAAATCCGCGTGTCCAGGGCGAGGCCGAGTTAAGGGTTTGTTGCGGGCAATTTCCCGCTGATCGCCCTTTCCAGCATCGATTTTTAGAGCCTGTGGATCTACCGGATCGGGGCTCATCACAGTTTCCCATTTCGGCCATTCGCTATTTTCGATAACCAGCGCGATCGGGGCACCCGTGGTTTTTCCTCTGATAACCCCACCCATTATCCGGGCTCGGTCCTGCTCAAATTTTTGGCGGGCTCCCCGGCCATAACCGGCTCGCCTACTCGCTAGGTATTCCGCCACTTTAGCAGTGGTGATCTCTACCCCTGCAGGCATTCCTTCCAGGATCCCCACCAAGGCGGGTCCATGTGATTCACCGGCGCTCATCCATCTCAACATGGCTTCATTCTTTCATGGAAAGATTTTTCGCGTTTCTAACTTCCATTAATAGATATCTTCGGCATGTCGGCGCAAGCTATTACCAAGTTTTTACCGAGGAACTAACAGCAGTGCGATATAGGTGGCGCCTAGCAACCAAGGACCGAAGGCTAGGCGAGTAGATCCTTTAGCTTTTTCTGCGATTACCAGGTAGAGAGCCCAAATTCCGCTGCCTGCCACCGAGAGTATCCCCATTAACAAGAGGCAATGCCAAGATGAGCAGGTGGCTAAACCCACTAGAAGCGGGGCTAGTCGTAAATCTCCCACTCCAATACCTTTGCGCACAAAAGTGCCGGGCAACATTAATATGAACGTGCCTAGCGATACTATCAAGGCATATGCCGGCTTCACCCACATTCCGGTAACAAAACCGGCCAGAATTACAGCGACTACCACCAAAATAAAAAATACTGCGGTCATAGAGCGAGGCAGCCTTTGAGTGCCCGCATCAATAACTGTAAGCACCGTCCCGAGGGTGAACAACGGAAACAATAGCAGCAAGTTTATGGACCCGTAACGCAAAATTACCGCAGTGCCCACGGCAAGGGCGGAGAGCAGACCTATCGCCCAAGCTTGATTCCAAAACGCCCGGCTACGACCGGAAAGGCGAAAATATTTTTCCACCTTTGGTAAACCATAAGCCAGATTTCCAATTCCCGCGAATAGCAGCGCGATGATTGAAACGAGCACTTCCATTTTCATACCGCTAAGCCTCCTTAAGCGCAGCTCGCATCGCCTCTAAGCGCGGAGTGCGAGAAGTAAATAATTTTACTTGCATCAGTGCCTGATGCAGCAACATGGATTTCCCAGAAATGACAGCTGCGTGGCGTTTGCTGGCGAATTTTACCAGTTCGCTTGGCCAGGGATCATAGACAATGTCTAATACGGTCTGACCACTATTAAAGGAAATCGTCTTATAAAAATTATCCAGTACTTCCCGGGGCACGGTTGAAATAATCAAATCTGCAGCTTCCAGAGCTTCCCGGGCTTTCTCGCTGGCAGCCAAAGGAATATATCCAGGATCTATCCCCAGGCGGGTGGCAGCCTGCACCGCATTACCCGCACCCGAGACTCTACGCGCCACTAAGTTAATCTGCTTGGTCCCCAGTTCGGCTAAGGCTGCTAATGCGGAGGAAGCGGTTGCCCCTGATCCCACAATCACTGCTTTTCCGGGGCTATAGTCACGGCCTTTTTCTTCTTTTACGGCGGCTACCATCCCATAAACATCCGTATTGAAACCCGCGGTTATCCCTCCGGGGAATGGAACTACAGTATTTACTGCTCCGACTGCTTTAGCCAATCCATCTACCTGGGATAACAGGGGAATAATCGCCTGTTTTAAAGGCATGGTGACTGATAGTCCCACTAGGTTTTCTGGCCAGGTAGATAGAAAAGACTCCAGGGTTTCCTTAGTAACCTCTATTCGCCGGTAGTCAATATTTAGCCCTAAATCGCTATAGGCTGCCTGATGCAATACCGGGGATAGTGAATGCTGGATCGGAGATCCAATTACCGCTGCCCAGGAGTTTAGCGTTTGCATTTGCCCTGGTTTTGCTGGCACCACTGTTTTAGTTCTTCTATACTCTTCTTTTGCTCATCCAAGGTGAGAGCAAATTTGGTTTCTCCGG
The DNA here is from genome assembly GCA_947253735.1 of uncultured Varibaculum sp. Lineage (GTDB taxonomy): Bacteria > Actinomycetota > Actinomycetes > Actinomycetales > Actinomycetaceae > Varibaculum. Next base: position 22,663 of record CAMYAU010000004.1, read on the forward strand.
TGTCCAGGTTCACGGTGGTGAAGTAAAGCCATTTACCATCAGCTGGTTTCACCGCGGCTTCCAGTGCCTTCTGCCCGACAGTTCCGATAGCGGTTGGGGGCAGTCCCTTATGCTTATAGGTGTTGTAAGGGGTATCTTGTTTTAGCTCATCCGAACTGGGAATTCCTCCAGAACGCCCCAGGCCATAAACCACTGTGGAATCCATTTGTAAGAATCCGTGGGTATCGGGGTTATCTTGCAGACGATTCTCGATCACCCTAGCTACCTGGGCATAGTACCTATCCAGATTGACTTCTTTTTCTAGGATCGAAGCCTTAATCAGCACGGTAGCCCGCTGATCGGGAGCGACCCCGGCGGCATCTAACCGTTTAATCTGCATATCCACCATAGTTTTAACTAAATCGGTAGCAGTCTGTTTGGTAGAAACCGTATAGGTATCGGGAGCTAACCATCCCTCGAAAGATTCTTCACTTAGTCCCGGTATCCCGTAAACTCCCGGATCCGCGAAGGCTTCTGCCACCTGATCACCACTGAAACCCACAGTTTCTTCGAGACGAGTTTTAATCTGCTTGACTGTGAACCCCGGAGGAATGGTTACTTTTATATCCGCTTTCGAGGTGGGATCAAGCAGCATTGCTAGTGCCTCCCGTGAAGACATGCGCTTATGTAGCCGGAAGCGCCCCGCCTGTACCCCCTGGGCGAGAGAGTTCTTTTTGAAAATACCCGCAAAAACCTCGGCGTCTGCAATTACTCCTTGCTTTTGTAGGATTACGCCGATTGCTTTGCCTGAAGCACCCTCGGGAATCTCTACGATTACTTCCCCGGAACCTTTGCCCTCATAGTCTTTGCCACCAGAAAATATGCCACTGATTCCGCCTAGCTCTTGGGCAGCGATTACCGACGCGCCAGCGATTAATCCCAGGACAACTAAAATCACGATGGCAGCAATGGTGCGTTTCTTACGCCGGGATTTACGCCGGGCGCTACGTCCGGTAGCGCCCGACCGCGTTTGGGAGGAGCTTTCCGTTTCCCCCTCCCAATAGTTATCTAGGCTAGCGGAGTCTCCGCTTAGAGGAGGGATCGCGTCGCTAGTTTTATCGGCGCGACGGGACGGAAAATGCCGCCTGGGCGGATTAGTTTCTGGCTCCCGGCTCATCAGGCCTCCTTGCTTTCGGATCCGTTACCCAGTGGCACTCCCGGAGCCTGCCCGGTTTGCCTCTCTATTGTTAGCGCCTGCTCCAGAATTAAAACTGCAGCTTGTTGGTCTACGACGCTCTTGTGCTGACGCCCCCCGAGTCCGGCAGAGCGCAATTGTTGATGGGCGCTGACCGAAGTAAGACGCTCATCTACAAGTCTTATGTTACAAGTTGGTAACAGCTGTTCCAACTCGGCGCCCCAGGAGCGCACGTCGGAGGCATTTTTACCTTCTCTACCACTGAGTAAACGCGGCAGACCAATTACTATTTCGTTAGCCTGATATTCGGCTACTATATCCGCGATTTCGAAGAGTTCTTGCCCTCCAGCACGGTAAACCGTCCTTACTGGAAAGGCCAAAGTTCCCGCCGCATCGGAGCGAGCTACTCCAATGCGGCGAGTACCAAGATCAATACCGATCCTTACCCCAGGGCGCATTATTTTCGCGCAATCTCCTGTGCGATTGCTTTCAAAGCATCGGCAAGTTTGGTGACATCTTTGCCTCCCCCCTGGGCGATATCGGGGCGTCCTCCGCCACCGCCTCCCATGGTTTGGGCTGCAACTTTAACTAAATCACCAGCTTTTAGTCCCCTTTCACGGGCTTGCTGCGTAGTAGCCACGATTACCTGCGGACGATCTTTGGAAAAACCACCGATACTAATGACGGCGTTGCTATCTTCTAAACGCTGCCGCAAAGACTGTGCCAGGGCACGTAGACTGTCTCCCGAAACTTCTCCGGCATTAAAGGTAATCACCCGCGTTCCGAGAATATCCTTCGCAGAAGCCGCGATTTCTCCTACCCGGGACAATAATGATTCTTCTTGCAGCTTTGCTAGTTTCTTTTGTGCCTGTTTCAAACGCATCAAAGCATCATCAAGCCGGGTCGGAATTTCTTCCGGCTTAGTTCCCATAATGGACGCTATTTGAGAGACCAGGGCGTGTTCTTTAGATTGAAATTCATTGGCCTCATCAGCTACCAAGGCTTCGATCCTACGTACCCCAGAACCAATGGAACTTTCCCCCATCAGCACTACTTGTCCCAGATATCCGGTAGTGGGCATATGGGTGCCGCCGCAGAACTCCCGATCCCAGCCATCGCCAATATCAACTACCCGCACCATCGAGCCATACTTTTCTCCAAACAGAGCGGTAGCTCCAGATTTCTTGGCTTCTTCGATCGGCATAATCTCGGTGTTTACTTCCAGGTTATCCCGTAGGCGGTCATTGATTCGATCTGAGATCGCTGCCAGTTGCTCGCCGCTAAGAGCGCGAGTGTGATGGAAGTCGAAACGAAGCCGATTCTCATTGTTTTCGGAGCCTGCCTGAGTCGCCTGTGCCCCCAAGTTCTCTTGTAAGGCCTTGTGCAGCATATGGGTGGCGGTGTGGGCGCGGGCAATCGCTCTTCTACGCGCAGTGTCTATCGCTGCTACTACCTCATCGCCTACTGTTAGCTGCCCTTTTTCCAAGGTACCGCGGTGTACCCGCAGCCCCGCGACGGGACTCTGGACGTCAGCTACTTTAAATTTGGCCCCCTGGAAGGAACGGATTACGCCGCGGTCTGCGAGCTGTCCGCCCATTTCCGCATAAAATGGTGTGGCATCCAAAACAACTTCAACATTGCTGCCTGCCGAGGCGGCTGGTACTGCCTGCCCATCAGCTAGTAGGCCGATAACCTTGGCATTGCAGCTATCTTCGGTGTAGCCCACGAATTCGACTTCGTGACCGAGTTCGGCCTCTAGCTCGTGATAAATCCGGGCATCGACGTGGCCGGTCTTCTTGGCACGCGCATCTTCGCGAGCCCGGTCTTTTTGCTCTTGCATCAACTGGGTGAACTTTTCGCGATCCACCTGGATGCCATGTTCCCCAGCCATCTCAATCGTGAGGTCAATCGGGAATCCATAGGTATCATGCAAAGTGAAGGCATCTTTACCCGATAGCTGGGTTTCATTACGTTTCTTAACCTGGGCTACTGCTTGGTCAAAAATCAAAGTTCCTGATTCCAAAGTGCGCCTAAAAGCATCTTCTTCCTCATAAGCCACCGTAGAGATAGTTTTCCAATCCTGATCCAATTCTGGATAGGAAGCAGCCATTACCTGCTTAGAGACTGGAAGCAAATCGGGGAATACCGGTTTTTCTACCCCCAGCAAACGCATGGCGCGCACTACCCGACGAATCAGGCGACGCAATACATATCCGCGCCCATCGTTACCGGGACGCACTCCGTCCCCAATCAGCATCAGGGAGCTACGAACATGATCAGCGACTACTCGCATACGAATATCATTAGGATCTTTCGAAGTTTTACCCTGGGTGTATTTTTTCCCAGAAAGTTCCTGGGCTTTTTCGATTACTGGGAACACCTGGTCAATCTCGTACATATTGTCCTTGCCTTGCAACAAGAACGCTAGTCGTTCCAGCCCCAGCCCGGTATCGATGCATTTCTTATCCAACTCACCGAGCAGTGGATATTCTTTCCCGCGTCCTTCCCCGCGCAAGTATTGATCGAATACCAGGTTCCACAGCTCCAGATAGCGATCTCCGCCGGTATCTACTTCTGGGCCGCCCTCCGGACCGTAAGCGCTACCCCGATCAAAGTGAATTTCAGCGCAAGGACCAGCTGGCCCTGGCTGCCCGGTGTCCCAAAAGATTTCTTCTCGCGGAAGCTTTTGCAGATGCAAGGGATCAAGGCCGATTTGATTTAGCCACACGTCCTCAGCTTCTGTGTCCTCTTCCCAGATCGTTACCCATAGTTTGTCCCCGTCCAGACCATATTTGCCTTCATCTACGGAGCCGGTGAGCAGGTCCCAGGCCATCTTAGAGGCACCCTGCTTGAAATAGTCGCCGAAACTAAAGTTTCCGCACATCTGGAAGAAAGTACCGTGCCGAGTGGTTTTGCCAACCTCTTCAATATCATTAGTACGGATACACTTTTGCACACTGGCTGCCCGCGGCCAAGGAGCCGGCTCGGTGCCGATGATATAGGGAATGAAGGGCACCATTCCCGCGATAGTGAACAAAATTGATTTATCGGGGGAAACCAGGGGAACGGAAGGAGCCAGATGATGTCCCTGCTTCGCAAAATAGTCGAGCCAACGGGAACGAATTTCAGAAGTTTGCATTATGCCTCTAGATCTTTGTAAGGAGGAGCGGCCTCCTAGTTGAAAACGCTATTAACTTAAAGGGGTGGTTTCGGGCATTAAAGCCGCACGGAGCTGTCTTTCTCGACCATGAAAATCTTCCTGGAAGCCAGTACAGACAGCTTGAATCTGCTCACGTACCGGCGGAATCGAATAGGCAATAGCCCCGAACACAGCTACTGTGATCCCTAGTTTCACCAGTTTCTTCATAGCTATTGCCCTTTCCGGTTAAACAGTTTACGAGTCGCATAGGAAAAAGCCGACAGCTTAATCAGTGGACCGGCCAAAGTTGAAGAAACCAGGGTGGAAACCGCCGATACGTCTTGGGCTACTTGTGCGGCCGAAGTAGTCACGGCATCAACCCGCACCAGCTGAGCATTAGCATCCCGCACGGTCTGAGTTACTTCTTTAACAGTATCTCCGGTGTCTGCTGCGACCTGTTTGATCGATCCTTGAAGCTGGTCAAAAACTTTACCTAACTTCCATAATGGGACCGCCAAAAACACCACTAGCAGCAAAAAAGCTAAAGCAGCGATTAAAGAAGCAATCTCACCCACGCTCATAGTTGTTCCTTCCTAAGAAATACTTGGATAGCTAAATTTTACCCTATCCAGCGCCAACCCTAGAACCAAGCAGAATATGCGTGATGCCTCCCGAAAATATCGGGAGGCATCACGCAAGAAGTCTTCAAGCTTAACGTGAGTAGTGCTCAACCACCATCTGCAGATCGCAGACAACTGGGATTTCATCGCGTTTAGGCAAACGCACGTAAGTGGCCTGCAGCTGTTCCAGGTTAACATCTAGATATGCGGGAACCTCCGGGAGGACGTCGCGGTGAGAGCCCGCGGCTGCCACGATAAAGGGATCCTTGGTCTGAGACTTGGGGCAAATCTGGATAACCTGACCCGGCTTTACCCGGTAAGAAGGACGATCAACGGGCTTGCCATCTACCAGAACGTGGCGGTGTACTACCGTCTGGCGAGCCTGGGGCATGGTGCGGGCGAAACCAGAGCGCAAGACCAAGGCGTCTAGACGCGACTCTAGCAGCACGATTAGGTTGTCGCCGGTCATACCTTTAATCCTCTGGGCCTCTTCGAATAGGCGATGCATCTGAGCCTCGCGAATATTGTACTGGGCGCGCAGACGCTGCTTTTCCTTCAAACGAATAGCATAGTCGGATTCACTGCGACGCCGAGCCCGTCCATGTTCGCCGGGCCCATAGGGGCGACGGTCGAAGTAGCGTTGAGCTTTAGGGGTTAAAGCAATCCCCAAAGCGCGAGATAGGCGGACCTGTTTACGCGAACGCTTGTTTCCCATTTAGTTTTCTCCTGTATGTGTTCTTCATTTTTCATTTCACCGGTCATGCCGGTGGGGTCACCACGCGGGCTAAGACCCCAGGGTTGCCTAAGACAACAGGTTTTAGACTAACCTATTTTTCTTCACCTTCGCCATTGGACAAGATCCCACGAATAGTGTGCAGCCGCTTCGCTACCAGTTCCTCGTATCCATTATCAGTGGGATGGTAATACTGAGTCCCAACTAAAGATGCAGGTAGATAGGTTTGTTTTACAATATGGTGCGGATAATCGTGCGCATATTTATACCCCGAAACTCCTAGTTTTTTAGCTCCAGGGTAATGAGAATCACGCAACGCAGTCGGTACCGCCTCGGTTTTTCCGGCACGCACATCTTTAATCGCGGCTTCGATTCCCAGATAGGAAGCATTCGATTTCGGGGCGGTCGCGACCGACACAGCGGCTTGAGCTAAAATAATCCGACCCTCGGGCATTCCAATCATCTGGACTGCCTGCGCGGCAGCCACCGCAATTTCCAGGGCCCTGGGATCTGCCATCCCCACATCCTCGCTGGCACAAATCATGATTCGCCGAGCAATAAAACGGGGATCCTCTCCCCCTTCGATCATGCGCGCCAAATAATACAAGGTAGCATCCACATCGGAGCCCCGCATGGATTTAATAAAGGCGCTAATTACGTCATAGTGATCATCACGATCATATTTCACTACTGCAGTATCTGCGGCTCGGGCGATATCTTCAGAAGTGAGGGCGCTGTGTCCCGCAGATAATGCCCCCTCGGCAGCTGCCTCGAGAAGAGTAAGCGCTTTGCGGGCATCGGCTCCTGCCAGATCTGCCAGGCGGGTAAGCGCTTCTTCGTCTGCCGCCACTTTGTCTTTTAACCCTCGCTCATCAATGAGGGCGCGGCGCAGCAGCTGTTTCACGTCCTCGCTATTTAAGGGGTTTAAAGTTAGCAGCAAAGATCTGGACAGCAGCGGAGAGACAATTGAAAAGGAAGGGTTTTCGGTGGTTGCGGCTACCAGAATTACCCAGGAGTTTTCTACTGCTGGCAAGAGGGCATCCTGCTGGGACTTAGAAAAACGATGAACCTCGTCCACAAAAAGTATGGTCTGTTTACCGGTAGCGCGCAGCTGCTCGCGTGCCTCCTTGATAACTGCCCGTACTTCTTTGACCCCGGCAGAAACCGCACTGACCTCCACAAAGTTCCGCTGTGAGGCGGTGGCTATTAAATAGGCAAGGGTGGTTTTCCCAGTTCCAGGCGGACCCCAAAAGATAATGGAACTAACTGCCCCGGCGCTACCTTGAGGCTCTAAAAGCCGCCGCAGAGGCGAGCCCGGCTCCAGCAAATGTGCCTGCCCCACCACCTCATCAATGCTGAGCGGACGCATCCGCACTGGAAGAGGTGCCGAGTCTGAAAACGCGGGAATTCCCTGTTCGCTCAGAGCCGCCTGCTGAAAAAGATCCACTAGAGCATTACATCCGAAAGATCACCGGCTCCCTGGCGTACAACCTCAGGAACCTCACCGGTGAGGTCAATAACGGAGGTGGGACGAGCCTCTTCCACTGGTCCTTCTATAACTGCATCCAGCAGGTAACCGATTTCGTCCCGGATTTCCCAGCCATTAGCCTCTGGAACATCCTTATCCGGCAAGATCAGAGTCGAGGACATCAGGGGTTCCCCTAATTCTTCTACCAGTGCCAGGGTAGTCACATGGTTGGGTATCCGCGCCCCCACCGTCTTTTTCTTAGGGTTGACCATAATCCGCGGCACCGCCTTGTCACCTTTCATAATGAAAGTGTACGGGCCCGGAGTGAGCCGATTTATTAGCTTAAACGCCGAATTGTCAACGATTACCAGCTTCCCCAGCTGCTTGAAATCATGGCAGATCAGGGTGAAGTTGTGGGTTTTCGGCAGCTTGCGAATAGTTTGAATCCGCTCGAGCCCCGCTTTGTTTCCAAGTTTGCACCCTAGGGCATATCCGGAATCCGTGGGGTAAGCGATGACTCCCCCATCCCGAATAATGTCGGCGGCTTTAGTGATTAGCCGCGCTTGCGGATTTACTGGATGAATATCTATATAGGCAACCATGTCTTCAGTCTAGCAACCCTAGGAAAATAGGTAAGTTCACCGAGTTTCGCCCTCTCGAATAATTCTTATCTTTTCGCCAGAGGGCGCGTTTAGGTATCATTAAGCTGGATCAGTCGGCCGGGCGGCCGCGGCTAGCGATAGTCGAGGAAAGTCCGGGCTCCACAGGACAGGATGATGGCTAACAGCCACCCGGGGCGACCCGCGGGCTAGTGCCGCAGAAAATAAACCGCCACGCGCTCGCGTTGGTAAGGGTGAAAAGGCGGTGTAAGAGACCACCAGTGGTCAAGGTGACTTGACCAGCTAGGTAAACCCCATCCGGAGCAAGACCAAGCAGCAAGTTGGGTGGTCCGCCTTTAACTTGCGGGTAGGTTGCTTAAGGCGTGCGGTAACGTACGTCGTAGATAGATGGTCGCCGCTGGCGTCGCCAGTACAGAACCCGGCTTATAGGCCGGCTGATCTGCTATTTTTCTTCCCGCTTAGTAAATAAGTCTTCGATTTGTTCCCCGTAGACCGCGCGAATCCGATTCCGCTTAATTTTTAGCGAAGGGGTCAACATTCCGTTTTCAGTAGTCCAATCGGTAGTAATAACTTTGATTTTGCGGATAGATTCTGCCCGCGACACTGCCCGGTTAGTCCGTTGGACTGCCCGCTGTAGGGCTTCCAGTACCCGTGGATCCCTCGCGGCCCGGGTAATATCCATCTGTTCCATCCCGTGGTTCTTCAGCCAGGTAGGCAACATTTCTTTATCGAGGGTAACCAGAGCCGCGACAAAGGGCTTGTTATCTCCCACTACCATCACCTGTGAGATTAGCGGGTGCCCTTTCAACCGTTCCTCCAGGAACTCTGGAGCTACATTCTTCCCACCGGCAGTGACAATAATTTCTTTGGCACGCCCGGTGATTTTAACGTTCCCATCCGCATCGATTTGCGCGATATCCCCGGTTTTCAACCAACCGTCCTCGGTAAAAGCTTTCCGCGTAAGCTCTGGTTCCCCGTGGTAGCCCCGCATAATCGAGCCGCCACGTGCTTGCAGCTCTCCACCCTCGCCCAGGCGCACTTCGTTACAAAGTAACGGATGCCCGACGTATCCAGTTTTATTTCCAATCCGGTCGGACATAGTTAGCGGACCGGTGGTTTCGGTGGCTCCGTATCCTTGTAAAACTTCAATACCGCACCCGATAAAGAACCGGCCGAGCCGCTCGGCCATCGGCGCTCCCCCGGACACGATCCCCTGCAGGTTTCCCCCCATAAGCTTATGGATCTTGTTAAGTACCAGGCGGCGCGCTAACGCGATTTTTAGTTTTTGTCCCCAGGAAATTTCCTTCCCAGATTCTTGAGCCTTCGCCCACTGTTCCGCGGTGTGAGCAGCCAGGCGGAAAATCCGCAGCTTGATCCCTGATCCTGCGGTAGCATCAGCGGCGTTATAGATTTTTTCCAGAACCCGCGGCACTACCAACAAAGCATTGGGCTTGAAGGTCTGAATATCTTTGACAATATTTTTTGCGTTAGGCAAGAAGGCGGCGGTACCGTTACCAACCAGGTGCTGATATCCCAGGAAACGTGCCAGTACGTGAGCTACCGGCAAGAAGTAAATAACTCGGGCACTGGGTTCAAAAATCCAATCGTTCCAACTGCCCCGCTCTATTACCGCATTTAGAGGACGTAGGAAGTTTCCGTGGGTAATTTCCACCCCTTTGGGGCGCCCGGTAGTCCCGGAAGTGAACACAATGGTACAAAGATCATCTATCTTGATCTGCTCAAGGCGTTCATCTAGTTCGCTAGGAGCAATCGCACGTCCATGTTCTAACAGGCGGGTGAGTCCCGAATCGTCTAGGGAAAACACTACCGAGATTTGTCCGGCAAGTTCGGGTTCGTTATCCAGTTGACGCACCATATTCGCCTGCACTGTCGAATCAGTGATCACTGCTTTTACCTGGGCTTTTTGGGTAATCCACTTTACCTGTTCATAGGAATCCGTCTCGTAAATCGGAACGGTGACCAATCCGGCTGCTTGCGCCCCCAAATCCATGATCATCCATTCGTAGCTGGTCGATCCCAAAATAGAGACTGCATCTCCTGGTTTGAGGCCTAAACCGATCCACCCTAATCCGGCGGCGCGAATATCGGCTCCCAGGGACGACGCAGAGATCTTCTCCCAGGCCGCACCCAAAACAGAGGGACGTTCGACTGCTATTTGCCGCGGACGCCTGCGGGCACGATCTAGCACTGCTGCGGCCACTGAAGTGAATTGCATCAGATCGATAAGGGGGGCTCCCATTGGCGAATCTCCAATTCAAAATAGGTTTCTCTTGTCCGTAGGTTAGCACAGCAGAAAAGACAAAAACGGTTAATCCACGAGTGCCGGTCGGACCCACATCGTTATCAAAGCCAGCGTCACTTTAGCATCTCACGCAGGTAGTGTCCGGTGTAAGAATCTTTAACCTTTGCCACTTGCTCCGGGGTTCCTTGCGCCACGAGCGTACCCCCGCCGTCTCCGCCCTCGGGACCTAAATCAATCACCCAATCGGCGCACTTGATTACATCCAGATTATGCTCGATCACGATTACCGAGTTGCCCTTGTCAACCAAAGACTGCAACACCAGCATCAATTTGCGGATATCCTCCAGGTGTAGCCCGGTGGTGGGTTCATCCAGCACATAGATAGTGCGCCCATTGGAGCGGCGTTGCAGTTCACTGGCCAGTTTTACCCGCTGGGCTTCTCCCCCAGACAGGGTGGTAGCACTTTGCCCCAGGCGCAGATAACCCAGCCCCACCTCTACCAGGGTATTCAGGTGCCGAGAAATCTTGTTTATGGGAGCAAAGAATTCTGCCGCCTCGCTAATCGGCATATCGAGCACATCGGCTAC